>JACRLR010000056.1 GCA_016219645.1 Nitrospirota bacterium | reverse complement strand
CGGCCTGACGATGACGAGCCGCAAGTTCGATGACATATTCGGCGGCCCCCCTCGCCAGGCAGAATCGAAGTTTGGTCAGCGGGAAATGGATTTAGCTCGATCGATTCAGGAAGTCACCGAGGAAGTCATGCTGCGACTGTCGCGGACGATGCACCGTGAAACGGGAGTGGACTATCTCTGCTTAGCGGGCGGTGTCGCACTCAATTGCGTCGGGAACGGGAGGATACTGCGAGAGGGGCCGTTTAAGGGAATTTGGATTCAGCCGGCCGCCGGCGATGCAGGTGGGGCGTTGGGTGCAGCGCTGAGTGCCTGGCACCAGTATGAGAACAAGCCCAGGACCGCAGACAATATGAATGACAAGATGAAGGGGAGCTATTTAGGGCCGGCATTTACAAACCAGGATGTCGAAGTCAGGTTGAAGGGGCTTGGGGCGGTCTATACGAGGCTTGAAGAAGGGGAGTTGTATGGTCGAGTGGCCGATGAACTGGCCGCCGGAAAAGTGGTGGGGTGGCTGCAGGGCCGAATGGAATTCGGCCCGCGATCCCTGGGAGGCCGCAGCATCCTGGGCGATGCGCGAAACACCACGATGCAATCCGTGATGAACCTCAAGATCAAGTATCGGGAATCGTTCAGACCATTTGCCCCTTCCGTGTTGAGAGAGCGGGTGTCGGACTATTTTAAAATGGACTGTGATAGCCCGTACATGCTCCTGGTGGCTCCGGTTCTTGAAAAGCGGCGTCTTCCATTCGACCAAGGCCAGAAAGCGCTCTGGGGTATCGATTTGCTCAATGTGCCACGCTCGGATATTCCATCCGTCACGCACATCGATTATTCTGCCAGAATTCAAACCGTCCATGAGGACACCAATCCGCGTTACTACAAGTTGCTTAAAGCGTTTGAGGAAAAGACGGGGTATGCCACTTGTGTGAATACGTCGTTCAATGTGCGTGGCGAACCAATTGTTTGCACGCCGGAAGATGCGTATCGCTGTTTCATGAGAACCGAGATGGACGTGTTGGTTCTCGAGAATTGCGTGCTGCGAAAAGCGGACCAGAAGGCGCTTGAAGGCGATACGGATTGGAAGAAAGAATTCGAACTCGACTAACTCGACCAGGGGGATATGATGGGTCATTCAGCCACGCATAAAGAACTGCGCCAGTTTGGACTATTGGTCGGAGGAGTGTTTCTCGTCATCGGGCTCTGGCCTCTGGTGTTTCGCAGCGAGCCGTTCCGGTTGTGGGCGATTTGCCTCGGCGGACTCCTCATGATCGTGGGGGCTATCCTACCTCGTGCGTTGGCGCCGATTCACCGGGCATGGATGTGGATCGGGCATATTCTGGGGTGGGTCAATACCAGGATTCTCCTCAGCATCGTGTTTTATGGCCTGATCACGCCCATCGGCATTATCTTCCGGCTCATGGGCAAAGATGCGATGAGGCAGGCATATGCTCAAGATAGCCAGACATACCGGGTGACAAGGCAACCGCGGCCCCGGTCGCATATGAAGTATCAATTTTAATCGGGTAGACAAAGGAGGTCTTCCATGTTCGAGTTCACTTCAGAGCTCTGGTCGTTTATGAGGGAGCGGAAAAAGTTCTGGCTCCTCCCCATCGTTACTGTTCTCGTGCTGCTTGGAAGCCTTATCGTCCTGACGCAAGGCTCCGTGGTGGCGCCATTCATCTATACGTTGTTTTAACAAGATCCGGCCCAGACCGATCGCTCTCCTCACGACCGTGAGGGGAGCGATCGGTGGCTGTAGCGCTGGTCGGTCATCGTCAAGCCCGTCAGATAAGCCAAATCGGTTCACAAGCCTCAAATCGTTGTCTCAGGATTCCATGGTGGCGCCATTCCTTTGCCTCTTGTCAGTTCGATAAACGCCTGGTCTAAACCTGTCTGGCGCAGCTCGTAGGGACCAACTCTGCATTTCCGGAATCGCTCTCTGTGCCACAGTGGTTTGTGGAACACATCGGTCCGACTTTACCTGGGTGCTGCTTCAATGAAACTCGTTGTCACCATTGATACTGAAGAAGATCAATGGGGGAGATATGTGGTCGACGGGCACACACTGAACAATATTTCTCACATTACACGGCTTCAGGACCTGTTCGATGAATTTGCCGTAATCCCCACCTATCTCATTACCTATCCTGTCGCCACCGATAAGACGTCCGTTTCGATTCTCAGCGAAATTCTTCAGAAGGGGCGCTGCGAGATCGGCATGCACTGCCACCCCTGGAACACCCCCCCTTATGGGGAGGCGATGACGGAGAGAAACAGTATGCTCTGCAATCTCCCCGCGGAGGTGCAGAAGGAAAAGCTTACGCGGCTGCACGAGACGATTGTGGAGTCCTTTGGAAGCGTGCCGGTTTCCTTCCGCGCTGGAAGATGGGGCTATGGACAGCATGCCGCTGCAAGCCTTCATTCGCTGGGCTACAAGGTGGATACGTCCGTGCTGCCATTTGTTGACTGGTCGAGACAGTATGGGCCGAACTTTTCCGATTCCGATCCCGCACCATATCGATTTCACCATGACCATATTTTCACTGCCCACCCGTCAGGGCCCATGCTTGAGGTCCCTGCAACCGTAGGATTTTCAGGCCTGACGAGTTCGAGCTTCGAGAAAGCCAACAGAGTTCACCATATACTTACCAGGCCCCCCTACAGCCTACTCAGGGCTGCTGGACTGTTGCACCGTTGTGGTGTGCTTCAAAAAATCTGGCTGTCTCCGGAAAATTCCACTGGCGATGAGATGATCACCTTGGCCAGATCGATGATCCAGAAGGGTGCGCAAGTTCTGAATCTCTTTTTTCATTCACCCACATTGCAGCCTGGGCTCACCCCCTTTGTGAGAAATGAGCCTGATAGACGGGAGTTTATGGAGAGAATCAAAGTATTTTTGCGATTTGCCGTAGATGCGGGTTTTGAACCTATCGCCCTTGGAAGTACTCCGGCAGTTGTCTGTCGAACGGCTTGACGTAGTCGCTGTTTTCAGAGATCAGATGAAAGTTCATTAACAAGGAGGCTCCTCATGATCACCGAGACGCTGAAATCCAATGGAAAGATGCGACATACCCGCGACTATCTCTGCGAGATCGGCGTGGTCGACCTCCCCCCCCTGACGAGCCCATTTGATCCCGGTTACGACCCCCTGACGCTGGAGAGTCATCTGGAACAGAGTCGGCATTTGATCTCCTCGTTAAAGATATCAATGGCCTGCTGGCAAGTCGCAAATGAAATTGCAACACGCAAGAAGGTCGATGCGGCGCGGCGTCTCAATGTTCCTGTCTGCACGGGGGGAGGGCCATTCGAGATCGCCGTGTACTTCAAGAAGCTTCCGGAATATCTCGATCTATGCGCCGATATCGGAGTGACGGGCATAGAAGCCGGCGCGGGTTTCATCGAGAACGTGCTGAATCCCCGTGAGATCGCGCGTCTCGTGTCTGAGCGCGGCCTTACCCTGCAGTTCGAGATCGGTGAAAAACATGGGGGAACGTTTACCGAGGATGTCGTGACACAACTGGTGGACCAAGGTAAGCGATGGCTCGACGCCGGGGCGGGGAAGATTGTGGTGGAGGGGCGGGAAAGCGCGCAAGACGTAGGGCTGTTCGACGGAAAAGGAAAGTTGAATGCGGGGTTTGCGGAGCGTTTCGTTGACGCATACGGCATGGATCGGACGATCTTTGAAGCGCCGAACAAGCCGAGCCAGTTTGCATTGCTCAATCACTTCGGACCTCGAGTGCATCTGAGTAATGTCCGCTTGGAAGAGTTGCTCCGGGTGGAGATCTATCGCAGGGGTTTGCATTCCGATGCGTTTCAACAGGAGATCTTGCGACCCAAGGGCCCAGCATTAAACGGCTTGTATGCATAAGGAGGAAATAATGAAAGGCGCAGTCATCATCGACTCGTTTCCGGAAAGCGCGGCGCGTTACAGAGAAGGGTATGCCATTGTGGCGGTAGATGTGATCCGGGCGACGACCACGGCGACCACTGCGGTCAGCCTTGGACGGAAGGTCTTTCCGGCGCAGACGACCGATGATGCATTCCGCATTGCGTCGATGCTCAAGGAGCCACTCTTAGTCGGAGAACTGGGTGGAAACATGCCGGTTGGCTTCGATCTGACCAACAGCCCGGCCCAGATTGCGAAGCGAACCGATGTCGATCGCCCTATGGTGCTGGTGTCTTCTTCGGGAACGCAGCTCATGCTGAATGCGGCTGGCGCGGAGGCTGTGTATATCGCCTGCTTCAGGAACCTTTCCGCCGTCGCCCGCCACTTGATTGGTCGGCATAGTCGGATTGCCGTTTTGGGGGCTGGAACTCGGAACCAGTTTCGCCGGGAAGACCAGATGGCCTGTGCCTGGATTGCTGAACGATTGGTTGGGTCGGGCTATGTCCCGGAAACCGAGATGACCAGCCTCTATATCTCCCGTTGGAGCGGAAAGAGTCCAGAAACAGTGCGATCCGGGCGGAGCGCAGCCTATCTGCGGCAGTCTGGCCAGGAAGTGGATTTGGAGTTTGTGCTCAGCCACTTCGATGATCTGGACATGGTCCCTTCGTTGATCAATGGAAGATTAGTTCCTGCGGCAGACCGACGAGAAACGCAACGAATCTCTGTATCGTAGCGCTGTCCGGGTCACAAAGGTGAGAAATACATTGCAAATTCAGAACATCACGACACCGGTTGTAGTGGTGAACTGCAAACTGGGGGCGCTGGCTATTATGCGCAGCCTGGGAGAGCAGGGCATCTCGATCTATGGGGTTGATGCCGATCCTCATGCACCCGGGTTGCTCTCGCGATACTGCAAGAAGCGTTTTCTCTACGGGCTGGATGAACGTCGTCCGGAACAGTTTGTCGAACAGCTGTTGAGGGTAGGGGAGGAAATCGGGCGGCAGTCGATCCTGATCCCAACCTCGGACGAGACCGCTGTCTTTGTCGCGGAGTATGCCGAAGCGTTGAGCCGATGGTTCATGTTCCCGAATAACTCGCCTGCCGTGCTACGTGAGCTGATCAGCAAGAAAGGGATGTACGAGCTAGTTGGCCGGCATGGCGTGCCGACACCGTTTACCCTCTTTCCTGAATCTCTTGCGGATGTTGAATCGTCCCTGAACAAAGTGAAGTTTCCCTTGATGCTGAAGGGGATTTATGGAAATCGCCTTCAGGCGCGGAACAAAAAGAAGATGGTCACAGTCTATTCGCCGAATGAGCTGGTTGAACTGTACAAGGAAATGGAGGAGCCGGGTTTCCCAAATCTGATGCTTCAGGAGTACATCCCCGGTGGAGACGACCAGATTTTCATGTTCAACGGATATTTTGATCAAACCTCAGACTGCCGGATCGGCTTAACCGGGTACAAGATTCGTCAGTTTCCGGTCCATGTCGGCTGTACGTCGCTTGGAGAATGTCGCTGGAATGAGACCGTTGCCAAGTTGACCACGCAGTTCATGAAGGCGATTGGCTATCGTGGCGTGCTTGATATCGGGTATCGATTCGATGCTCGTGACGGCCAATATAAGGTTCTCGATATCAATCCACGAGTCGGCCAAGCGTTCCGGCTCTTCGTCGCCGAAGGCGACATGGATGTTGTCAAAGCACTCTATCTGGATCTCACCGGCCAGCCGCTCCCGATGATCATTCCGAGAGAAGGCCGCCGCTGGCTCATCGAAGATTACGATCTGACGTCCTCACATGACTACTATCAAGAGGGGACATTGCGCTTCGGGGATTGGGTCCGCTCATTCAAGGGGGTAGAGGAAGCGGCCTGGTTCAATTGGAGAGACCCCTATCCGTTCGTGAAAATGGCCTGGACCCTCCTGAAACGGCTCGCTTCCTGGGGGCTAAAGCGGTCGGGTGCGGGAAAGAGGTAGGAGATACGGTGGGGATTGCCGGATCCGATGTCAGTTCGGTAGGGCTACGTCCCTACATGCCTCAGCTCGATGGAGTCCGAGCCTGTGCCGTGATGATGGTGTTTGTGAGCCACTGGATTCCGTGGAGCTTTCAAGGCGGCTTCCCCTGGAACAATTTCGGTGTGGATCTATTCTTTGTCCTGAGTGGCTTTCTCATCACGGATATTCTGCTGCGCGGTCGGCGGTATATAGAAGGAGGGGAGCAGGGTCTTTTCCTTACACTGAGGCAGTTCTACATACGTCGTGCCCTTCGTATTTTCCCCCTGTATTTTGCCTTTCTCCTCTGTTACGCCTTGACGGCCCCGAGTTTTGTCGATGAGCTGACTCCGTGGTTGTGGACATACACGCTGAACCTGTTTCGCGTCTTGATCGATAACAACTGGGAAGGACCCATCTCCCATCTGTGGTCGTTGTCGATTGAAGAGCAGTTTTATCTCGTCTGGCCATGGGTCATTCTATTGACCCCTCGACGGTTTCTATTGCCCGTTCTTTTACTGTCGGTCGCGATCGGTCCCACGGCCAAGGTGATCCTTGGTCTGAACGAAGTGTCGGAACGGGCGATCCGGTTCTTCACTCTATCCCGTATGGACACACTGGCTTTGGGGGGGCTGCTGGCCTATGTCGTTCATCAACATGGGCTGCTGTCTGTTGCAAAGAGCCGTATTTCCGATTGGCTCATCTGGGCCGGGCTGCCTCTTTTCTGTGTGGTGGTAGGGCTTCGAGCAATCGGGATCGGCTCAACGAACTGGCTGATCCTAGAAATGTCCGCTGAGACGCTGCTTTGTGGGTGGGTGGTGCTCCGTGCAGCTCAGGGATTCCAAGGGCTGATCGGGCGATTCCTTGGCTCAGCCCCGCTGGTTTATTTGGGGCAAATTAGCTACGGATTATATCTTCTCCACAAGCCGATTCCATCTATTCTTCGGGCCTATGGGATTGACACGGATGAGATCCCAGCCGGAATCGGGTTCCTCATGTATACGGTCTTGGCGATTCTGGCAGCGTCCCTGTCGTGGTTTCTCTTCGAAAGGCCTATCAACAGGCTCAAGCGGAATTTCCCTTATCGAATCCATGGAGTCATGCCTGTCTGCGAGCCGGCATTGGCCGGGGCTGCTAGGGAGTAAAGCGATGCAGGAAATCGAACTTCGAACTGGTGCCTGGTATCACGATCGGTCCATCCAACTCACCTTCCCGGACTCCTGGGATGTTGTGACCTACTGGCCGGATACGCCTCCTCCGTTGACCGACGAAGAGATTGCCGAGCAAATCCGTCGGCCGATCGGGCAGCCGACGCTCAGCGAGTTGGCAAGAGGAAAAAAGCGCCCCGTCATCGTCGTGGACGACTTGGCGAGACCGACGCCGGTTTTCAGGATTCTGCCGTTCTTACTCAAGGAATTTGAGGCAGCCGGGATTCAGCCGCATGACATCCGGATTCTCGTGGCGACGGGCACCCACGGTCACCAAGACGCGACGGCTCTGGCAAGCAAGATAGGCCAGCCGGCCTACGCACGTTGCCAGGTGATCGTCCACAGCGATCTACGCGGTGCGAAACTCATCGGGACGACGTCATTTGGAACGCCGGTCTATGTCAATGGTGAACTGTGCAAGGCTGATCTGATCGTTGGAATCGGAGGTGTCTATCCCCAACACACGACCGGATTTGGGGGCGGTGGAAAGCTCATGCTGGGGGTCTCGGGCCGCAAGACTATCCGGACATTGCATTTCCGGCACAAAGGCGTCGGAGGCTCCTATAACATCGATAATGACTTCCGGAAAGACGTGACTGAGATTGCGCGCATGGCCGGATTGAACACGATCTATACCGTTCACATCAACGATCGCATGGAAGTGGTCCAACTCCTGGCGGGAGATCATTATACCTACTATCCCCAGGCAGCCGAGTTCTCGAAGAAGCGCTACACGGCCCCGCTGCCTGAGGATGCGGATGTCGTGATCGTCAATTCCTATCCATCCGACGTGTCCTACACGTTCGTCAGGAAGGCGATGAAACCGATCCGTTGTGCTCCCCGTAGCGCCATGAAGGTTGTGATCGGGTCGATGCATGAAGGGCTGGGCCATCACGGATTATTTCAACAGGGGCTGAGTGATCGGATCCGAGAATATCGCGAACTGTACAACAGAATTTCCGTGATGTCTCCAGGTGTTATCATGCAGAAGCTCATCAAGAACATGTTCTTTCGAAATCATCGACAGACTCAGTCTCATGCCAGTGTTTCCGTCGCTCCGCAAGTCGAACCTCTGTGGGTGTATCGACCTGCAGGGGCTGGTGTTGCGATGCAGGATCTTGAGGGGGTGCGGATCGTACAGTCATGGGATGCTGTGCTCAAGGGGATCCAGGCCCGCTTTGCGTTAAAGAGCAGCGTGAAAGTCCGGATCTACCCGTGCGGCTCACTGCAATGCCTCGACGCGCCGCTTGGCCAAGATCAGGCCTCTGGTGATTGAGAGGGGAAGATGGGACGACGCCTGCTGAGAGTAGAACGACTAGCCGCCAGGATCCGCAAGATCTGGGAGGAGAAACGGAATTCTGCCGGGCAAACGTATGTCCATCACCGCGTTTCAGAATATCAGGAGATCTGGAGAAATGTGGCAGCGAAGGTCGGAGCTCGCTTTACAGTCTTGGCGGATTCGGTTTGGGAACTGGAGCTGAATGGAAAGAAAACCAGGATTCTCAACGACAAGCTGGAGTTCGATAATCCGGTTACGCTTGAGATCGCCGGCATGAAGCCGTTGGTCTACCAGCTATTCGCCGAACGTGGACTCCGGGTGCCGGAGCATCGGACATACCAACTCGACGACTGGAAACAAGCCGCCGAATTTCTCAAAAGCCATCCGAAAGGGTGTGTCGTCAAACCCGCGAATGGAACCTCGTCCGGTCAAGGTGTCACGACCCATATTTTGACGGAGAGTGAGGTGAAGACAGCCTCCATTCTAGCGTCTCTCTATTGCTCGGATCTCTTGATTGAGCCGATGATCCCCGGAGAGTGCTACCGTCTCCTGGTCTTAGATGGCGAATTGGTCCATGCTGTCCGTCGGACAGGGCCAAGACTGGTCGGGGATGGAGTCTCAACGATAGCCAGCCTGCTTCAGGTGGACAATGAATTCCGGAGGAGTCGAGGTGAGCAGCCCCTTGATGCCGATCGCGATTGCCTCTTCACCCTCGATTATCAAGGGCTCTCATTGGAATCGGTGCCCCTCCATGGACAGGCCGTCCTCGTCAAAAGCGTGAACGATCCCCGGAGGAAGTGCGTCGAGGTTCGGACCGTCTACAACGATGTCGTGACTCATCTCATCTGCGACTCGTTGAGACATAATGCAGAGGCAGCGGCCAAGATTCTGAACTCGCGCCTGGTCGGGGTGGATTTCATCACGGTCGATCCCACGGTTCCTTTGGACAAGAGCGGAGGGGTGATCAACGAGGTCAATACGACACCCGGGCTGCATCACCACTATGACGCGGCCTGGGAATCTTTTCCCGAGCCTGCCCCGCGGATACTCCAATCATTGTTCAGTCGGTAACCGTCCATGGGCAAGAAGGTACTGCTCATTTCCTATCATTATCCGCCCAGCGTGGAGGTGGGCGGTCTGCGATGTGCAAATTTTTCCAGGCACCTGCCCCGCTTCGGATGGATTCCCTACGTCCTGACCTTGAAAGACGAATATCTTGATACAGCAGATCCTGAGAAGCTGAAGTGCGTTGGTTCCGTCAAGATTTTCAAGGCTGGCAGGATGCCCACAGTCTCACAAGCCTATGTGGGAATCAAACGCATAGCGCACTGGCTGTTCAGAAAATCAAGTGAATCGGTCACTCGATCAGACGGCGGTACTGGACCTGGTCAATCATCCAGTCGCGTCGCCGAGACCTGGTCTCAGAAACTCCGTCGATACATCCTGTCTTTTTTGTCGCTTCCGGACGAGCAGAGGAACTGGGTCTTGCCTGCTGTGATTCAAGGCGTTCGTATTATCAAACGAGAGAAGATCGACTGTATCTTCACGTCGAGCCCACCGTATTCGGTCAATCTGGTCGGATGGTTGCTCAAGGCTATTACGGGTGTGCGCTGGATTGCCGATTTCAGGGATCCATGGATGACCGGGGGTTCCAAGAAACTGTACGTGACCTGTGCGGTGTCGTTGGGAATCGAGCGATGGCTGGAACGGAGAGTGGTTGAGAAAGCCGATTTGCTCGTGGCGAATACCGAGATGTTATCCGAGGCCTTCAGAAAGGCGTATGGCTCTCAGCTGTCTGACCGGTGTGTCTGTATCACGAACGGATTCGATGGGGAATTGTTCTCAAGTTTCGGCCCTGTGAAGAAGGAAAAGGTCTTTACGATCACCTATACCGGGACCCTGTATTTCGGAAGGACACCAGAGCCGGTGTTTCAGGCTGTTCATGAGCTGATCCATGAGGAACGGATTGATGCCCAATCGATCCGGATTCGATTGATAGGACATTGTCAGGTCATTGATGGCAGACCCACAGGGGAGATCGTGCACGACTATCAGTTAGAAGGGATTGTGGAGGTCCTGAAACCGGTTTCATATAAGCGGGCGATCGAGATGGTTAAGCAAAGCCAACTCGCGCTGCTCTTAGCGCCGAACCAGCCGTATCAGATTCCGGCGAAAGCCTACGACTATATGGGAACTGGGACCAGAATCCTGGCTTTGGCAGAGGATGGAGCGACGTGCGACCTGGTTCGCTCTACCGGGGTTGGAGCGGCGTTTCGCCCTTCCGATACGGCAGGGATCAAGGAGTTTCTGCTTCGATCCATGAGTCCAGACTGCTTGTCGATCGACTCCAAGAGCAAAGGTCCAGTCTCCGAGTACGAGATTCAATCTCTGACACGACGTCTCGCGCAATATCTGGATAGCTTCGGCGGCCAGGCGGAACGCGCTGAACGGGTAGGAGGATCAGGACATGCGGCTTGAAGTCGGAAGGTCAGCCGGACCGGAATGGACCCGATGGGTTGAGCGGTTCGAGGGCAATATCTATCACAGCCAGGAGTGGGCCGAGATTTGTCGATCGGAGCATGTCTACCCATTGTTTTTCCGAGGACTGGATGAACAGGGCCGGTGCGTCGGGATCGCGCTTGGAATCGAGCGCCGCTCTTCAAGGCCGGTGATCGGGCATTTTTCAAGGAGACTGGATTTTGAGACATTCCCCGCGGTTCAAGGGAATGACGTCCAACTAGCCAGCCGGATGATCAGCCTGTTGGTCGAGTTTGCGAAGGCCGGAGGATATCGTGGACTCACGATCCAGTCTCACTATGCCGGGATGATGGTTGCCGATCTGGACCGCCTGGGTCTGATGATCACACCAAGGGTTGAGTGCATTGTCGATCTGACGAGGTCTGAAGAGGAGCGGTGGAAGCAGCTTTCGACACACCATCAGAGGAAGATCAAGAAAGCCGGCCGGCATGGTCTGGTCTTGGAGGAGGTCTGCACAGCCGAGGCTATGCAGGAGTTGAGGAGGCTCCAGATCGGTTCGCGCGACCGAAGAACGGCACGGGGCGAGTATTTCGGCCTGCAGCACGAAGCCTATTACGAACAGATGGGTCGGCGGTACTTTGAAAGAAATCTAGGTCGCCTGTTCATCATGCGGCATGAAGGGCACGCTATTTCGGCCGCGTTCATCTCGATGTATTCGGGACGGGCCTTCTATGTGCTTGGCGGAAGTGAACCGAAAGGGTTTGAGATGGATGCGCCGGCGCTGTTGTTTTGGAAGGTCTTCAGTCGCTGCATGGAACTGGGTTGTCGGGAGTTCAACCTCGGAGGAGTTCCGGCTTCTTCCGCTGATCCGGAATCCCTCGCGCATGGATTATACCGGTTCAAATCTGGTTTCGGGGGGCGCCAGGTTCAACGGGTGACCGGAGTGTTGGAGCATCTTCGCCCGAGTTTCAATTCGCTGGCCAAGAACATGAAAGACCTCTGGCTTCCGTTAACGACGAGCGGGTAGGTCGAGCGATGCTCTGGTGGTCAGGAGATGTGGAATGTTGTGGGCCAGTGACCGAACTTTCTAGTGAGCGGGGTTAAACAAGAAGATGGACGTGTTAGTCACAGGAGCGGATCAGCGACAAGGGCTGGCAGTAATCCGTTCACTCGGCCGGCGTGGTGTCTCAGTCGTGGCAGCGGGGCCGGACCCCAACAGTCTGGGGTTCTCTTCCCGTTATGCGGCAGCCCAATGGGTCTATCCTTCGCCTTTTGAGCAAGCGGGTGCATTCGTGGAGTCGATCTGTGAGGCGGCCAGGCGATTTCAGGTCCGTTTAGTGATGCCGGTTGTCGAGTCTACGGTGGCTGTACTGAACGAGCACAGGGAAATGATCGAGTCCGTTGCGCCGCTGGCCATGGCCTCCCGCGAGGCGGTGTCGCTGGCCCTTGATAAACGTAGTCAGTATTTGCTGGCCCAGCAGCATGAGATTCCGATTCCCAAAACGATGGTTCCAATCTCAATGCAGGAGGTAGATGCGCGCATAGCGGGGCTTCACTTTCCAGTCGTCGTGAAACCCAATCAAAAACCTCATGGCACATCAGCGTCATCCGGCGACTTCAAGGTCACGTTCGTGGCCGACGAAGATGCGCTCCGAAAACTCCTGGCCATCTACTTTCGGCATTTGGTTGTGCCGATTGTGCAGGAGTTCTATGTGGGGCACGGGATCGGGTTCGGCGTGCTCATGCATCGTGGCCAGCCGCTGGCCTGCTACCAGTATCACCGCGGCCGGGAGTTCATGCCGACCGGGGGTGTGCCGGTGCGGTATGAAAGCATGCCGATCTGGCCGAACGTGCAGGACTACTCCGTCCGTTTCCTTCGAGCCATGGGATGGGAAGGTGTTGCGCAGGTCGAGTGGAAGGCCATGCCAGGCACCAGGGACGTTGTCTTAATGGAGGTGAACGGCCGTTTTTGGGCGTCACTCCCCGGGTCGTTGCACGCAGGGATGGAATTTCCGTTCTGGCTCTACCAGAGCCAGCTGGGGGAGCCAGTCCACTACGACAGGCCTTATCGCCAGAAGGTCGCTAGCCGATATTTGCAGGCCGATCTCAAGCGCCTGGAACTGGTGCTCCGACACGATTTTCCCATCAGCAGCGTGCCGCTGCCGTCAAAGTGGAGAGAGTGTATGGATTTCGTTCTTGATGGCTTTCGCTGGCGGGTGAAAGGAGACATTTGGTCGTGGGACGATTGGTCTCCCGGCCTTCAGGAAGCCTGGAAGATCATCATGTATTTCTGGAATCGTGCAAATCAAAGGACGCTTGGGCCAAAGGTAGAAGGATAAATTCGGATGATATACGCACCGTTTGTCAAACATGTCAGCTTGCCGCTGTACCACTGGTGGCATGGGTCCGACCTGTTGAAGAACATCCGGACATTCGAGGCATCGCAATGGCTTTCCCAGGAGCGCCTCCGGGCGATGCAATGGGAGCGGCTGAGCCGGCTGCTCGAACATGCCTATGAAAATGTCCCGTACTACCAAGAAAAGTTCAAGGAGATAGGGGCAGAGCCAAGGGATATCCGTTCGTTTGAAGACTTTGGCAAGTTTCCTACTCTGACGAAGCGGATCCTTCAAGAGAGGCTCGCAGACCTGATCGCTTCAAATATCCCGCGCGGCGAAATGGTGAAGGGGATCACCAGCGGCTCTTCAGGGCAGCCGACTTCTTATATTCAAGAGAAGGCCAGCAACCGGATCCGGGCGGCAGCCGGAAAGCGGCTCACCAGGATCGCAGGATACGATCTTGGGCAGAGACTATTCTATTTGTGGCGTGACAGTCCCTTCGTCATCGATGGGGATCGAGTCAGGCCGTCCTCAGATGTGCAGGAGCCGAAATCTTCTGCCCTGGCAAAATTGAAGGGGGCGCTGCACGATCGCTTTGGCGTGGAGAATCAAACTTTGAGGGTCGATCCCACGTTGATGACTGAGGTGGAGATGGCCAGAGTTTACGAGCGGCTGCGATCATTCAAGCCTCACGTCGTCATCTCGTATGTGAGTACGCTCTATATGTTCGCCCAGTATCTGGAGGCCAATCGTCTTGGAGGGATTGCGCCCGGTTCCGTCATCGTGTCTTCAGAGACGCTTTATCCTCATCAACGTGAGTTGATGGAGAGAGTCTTCGGATGCCGGGTTTACAATCGATATGGCCTCAGCGAGACGGGCATCGTCGCAATCGAGTGCCCTGTCCGCGAGGGGCTCCATCTCAATCAGGAAATCCTCCACATGGAGCATGTCCCGGACGCATTCGGCTATACGCAGTTGGTTGTGACAGACCTGATCAACAAGGGTATGCCGTTACTTCGGTATGAGACCGGGGATACAGGCCGGTTGATCGAGGAGCCCTGTCGATGCGGCCGCGGATTATGTCGCATCGGAGACCTCGCTGGCCGCATCATCGATCAGCTTCCGACCAGGCTGGGTGGGCATGTGAATGGCCAGCTGTTTGCGACATTCCATTGGATCGAAGGCGTCAAGCAGTATCAGGTGGTGCAGGAGAAGATCGACGCCTTTAAAATTCGGATCGTCCGGACTTCTTCCTTCGCTGAGAACAACCTTGCCCCGATGCTCCAGACCATCCGCGAACGGTTCGGAGGGGATACTTCGATCGGGGTGGATTATCTCGAAAACATCCCCTTCACCAGAGGGGGGAAATACAAACTCGTTGTGTCTGAAGTCACAACGCAGGAGGTGTTGCGATGATCACGGCCGTTTCAGATTTGTTCAAGTACTATTCTTCGTTCGCCGACGCCGAACTGCTCAAAGTCTATCTGGCCGGATCACGATCCGAGGAGCGGGGTACGATGGAACACATCGAGGCCGCGGTCCAGTGGATCTGCCAGGCCCAGGACGCGTTCGAGGGCGGAGGAGTGGCCCGGAGCTACTCCATGGTCTACCAGCCATATTTTAAGAAAAGAGGCTGGTTTGCTCCCTATCCGGAGACCACCGGATATATCATTCCGACTCTCATCGATTATGCGCGATTGGTCAATAGCCAGGAATTCGTTGATCGAGCAGTTCGGATGGCGGACTGGGAGTGCCGGGTCCAGATGCCGAGCGGAGCAGTGCAAGGGGGGATGATCGATCAGCCGTCTTCTCCTGCAATCTTCAACACGGGCCAGGTGATTTTTGGATGGATTCGAGCGTTCAAAGAGACCGGTGCATCGAAATACTTGGATAGCGCAGTCAGGGCTGGAGGATTCCTGGTTTCGCAGCAGGATAAAGACGGCGCATGGAGAAAATCTCTTTCCGATTTCACGAATGGGTCACGGATGACTTCCTATACCTATAATACGAGGACGGCATGGGCGTTGTTAGAGCTTGCGCTGGTGACCGGAAACGAAGAATTTAAGGAAGGGGCCATTCGGAACGTCGAATATGCATTGGGGGAGCAGACAGAGAACGGGTGGTTTCGATCCAATTGCCTGACGCAGCCGGACCGCCCGCTGACTCACACGATTGCCTACTGTATCAGGGGGATCATGGAAGTCGGATCGCTGCTTAAGAATGAGACCTATCTCGCTTCGGCTCGAAAGGCGGCAGATGCCCTTTTGGCCAGACAGCGACCCGACGGCAGCCTTCCCGGCCGATACAATGGGCATTGGGAGCCTGCTGTGTCCTGGCGGTGCCTGACCGGGGAAGCTCAGATGGCGGGGATTTGGGGACGGTTGTATCAGCTCACCGGCATGCCGGACTATCTGGAAGGGATGAGAAAAGCCAATGCCGGGCTCAGAAAAGTTCAATTCATGCGCACCGATCAGCCGGGGCTGTATGGGGGCATCAGCGGATCTGAGCCGATTCATGGCATGTATGGCCGATTTGAGATCCTCAATTGGGCCGTCAAGTTTTTCCTGGACGCCCAGATGTTAGAGCTATCGCTGAGAAAGATGGGCGATAGCAGGCTGCGATCTCATGGCATCGGTGACGGTGCCTCTTCCAACTAAACACTGTCCGCCCATCGCAGATTGTGCTGTTTTCAGTAGTTGCATTCGCACTGACTGTTACACCCTGCTCCTGCTCTGCCATTGAATTCCTAACAGTGTCGACTGCGGTTGTTGCCGGCTCGCGGCCGTCGAATTTGCGAGGGCCTCTCCAACAAAAGGGAGCGCCATCGTTTTCTCCAGAAAGTTGATCTCGTATTTATGAAAGATCGTATCGGAAAAGCCGTGTTCTGGGTGGGATGGTCGAAGGGTTTTGTCCAATTCATTTCCTTCCTCAGCACGCTGTATATCGCCAGGCTGCTAAGCCCGAACGATTACGGCCTTATGGCCATGACCGCTATCTGGGTAGGCGCGTTGGCGATTGTGACGGAAATGGGGTTAAGCGCGATAGTCATTCAATTCAAGGATCTTGATGAGCGGGAGCTGAACCTCTGTTTTTGGAGTGCTGTGGGGATGGCGGCTGTTGGGTACGGAGTCCTGTACGTGGCTGCACCCACGATTGCAGACTGGTTTGGTGTCCCGATGATTTGTGAGATTCTGCGTGTCGTCAGTCTTACTCTGCCGTTGACCGCTGTCAAGATCATACCGGATGGCCTGTTACGAAAAGCGCTCGCACTCGACAAGACCTCGCGAGCTGAAATCCTCTCAGTCGCCGTAGCGGTACCGGTGCAGGTTGCAATGGCTTCTGCAGGGTTCGGCGTGTGGGCGCTGGTGACGGGCACTCTGCTCATGCCATTGGTGCAAAGCGTCATTACCTTCAAGCTTTCTGCGTGGCGACCGGGCCTAAAGATGGGGAGCCCTCGCACCAGAGCCATTCTGAACTTCGGTTCAGCCAAGCTCGGCGGCAGTATTAGCTGGGCTGTCTATGAGCAAACGGACAGTCTCGTCCTGGGAAAGATGTCAGGCGAGATGGGGGTCGGTTTATATTCGATGGCCAAACAGATCGCGTTGTTGCCCGTCCATAAGATCTCCGTTGTGGTGAATCAGATTGCCTTTCCGCTCATGGCAGGATTGCAAGACAACGTGGAGCAGATGCGGTTGGTGTTCCTGCGCCAGATACGAATGGTCGCGTGCCTGACTTTCCCTCTATGCATCGGGCTTGCACTAGTAACGGAGGATCTTGTCTGGGTGGCCCTTACAGAGAAGTGGTTGCCGCTTGTCCCGTTGCTGCAAGTCTTGTGCGTCAGTTCTGTTGTCCGGTCCTGTGAGGTGCTGTTTCCTCCGGTATTACTGTCCCGGTATCGGGCTTCGGTCTTGTTCTGGTGGACGATCAGTCTACTGTTCGTCATGCCGATCGCATTCTGGGCAGGGGCGTCATTGTCAGGAGGATTCGGTGTTGCGCTGGTCTGGGCGTTGGTCTATCCCGCCATGGTTGCAGGGATGATGCAGCGGGCTCTCAGAGAAATTAACCTCAATTGGAAGGTGGTTTGGGGCGAAGTGGCGCCGATAGTGAAGGGAACCATAGTGATGGCAATATCCGTCAGCCTGTTGCTCTCAGCGATGCATGCCGAGGATGCCGCGACCCATTTGCTTCGATTGATCCTGAGTGTCGGCCTTGGCGCGGTTGTCTACGGTGGCTGTATCTTTTGGCAAGGGGGCCGACTGGTCAGTGAGATCGTCCAACTTGTGCGATGGGTGATTGGGAAAGACATGACATTCAATCCGAGGAGCACAACAAAAGGCGCGTGAGGCATCAGGCTAAGGAGGATTCCGCGATGATCCAGCAACACAAGACACAGGCAGCGGGCGTGGATGTTTCCTCAACCACGACGGGACCAGTTGCGAATGGTGGGGCGCAATGTCTCTCTGTGGGCGAGGGAAATGAGCGTGACGGACTGGGCGAGCGCAGTGTTGCCGGCACCGGAGTAGAGGCGCAAAAGGAATTCGTGCAACAAGGACAGCCAATGATTTGCGACGCCCTCTCGTTGCTCGTGATTCGACTGCTGAGAGAAGGTTCCCGGTTGGCGCCGTCCGGGAGCGATCTGTGGCGGGTAAACGATCTGGCAAGCAAACTGGCAGGCAGGCTCTCGAAGGGGCATCAGATCGTTGTGCGCTCGCGCGATGGAAGGCGATTTTGTGTGGACCCAAGGGAAAAACAATATCACATGGGCCTGCTCGGCACGGGAGTCTATGAGCCGGTAGAGACCCGTGTCGTGATGGCTTGTGTCTCTGAAGGCGATATGGCGTTCGACGTCGGGGCCAATATCGGGTGGTATACCACCCTTCTGAGCCGGCTCGTAGGGCCTCGAGGAACCGTTCACGCCTTTGAACCGCTGGCTAGCACCTATCAAGTCCTCACGGGCAACTGCAACTTAAACAAATGCCTCAACGTGGTACTCAATAATATTGCGCTGGGCGACAGAGACGGCAGGGTGACGATGCATTACTACCCCGATGAAGCATGTGGCAATGCCTCGATGGTCCGGATGTCCACCGCATCATCCATTCAGTCAACCTGCAGCCTCACGACGCTTGACGCCTTTGTGCTGAAGTACCACGTGAGCCGATGCGACTTCATCAAATGCGACGCGGAAGGCGCAGAGATGGATTTTGTAAAGGGCGCGTGCCGGACATTGAGCGAGTTCGAGCCCAGCATATTAATTGAGTTAAACCCTCATATCTTTGCTATGGCGGGGTATTCATCGAGCGATTTGTTGAGGAAGATTCGGGAGTGTGGGCCCTACCGGTTCTTTTCCGTCGACAGGGGCGACTATGAAGAACTTATAAACCTTGAATCCTCCAATGGGGTTATCGGGCATCACAACGTGCTCTGTGTCTCGGAACGGTCCGCGATGTTCAAGAGGATTGCCTCCTTGTCGGGCGCGCAAGCGGGCTAAATAGCTCTTAGTGGTGTTTCCAGGTCTCAGCGTCTGTCTCCAATCTCTTCTGTACGGATAATGCCCCGACGGGAAGGATCTTGCAGCCATGTGTGGAATTGTAGCCGTCCTCAATTTTGACCGCGCAGCCATAGACTCTCAACGGCTGAGGGCTATGCGGGACGTGTTGCACCATCGAGGGCCTGACGACGAGGGGTTGTTCGTAGAGGGCCCCGTCGGCCTGGGTCACCGCCGCTTGTCCATTATCGATCTATCGGAAACCGGCCGGCAGCCCATGTCCAATGAGGATGGCTCGATCCAAGTCGTGTTCAACGGGGAGATTTACAACTACCTTGAATTAACGCAAGACCTGAAAGCCAAGGGGCATCGGTTTTCATCCTCCTCGGATACTGAAGTCATTCCCCACCTGTATGAGGAAGACGGAGAGGAGTGCGTCACCCGGTTTAATGGAATGTTTTCGTTTGTCCTGTGGGACCGGCGCCGGCGCCGTTTGGTTGCAGCCAGAGATCGGATGGGGATCAAGAACCTCTATTACTATGTTACTCCCAAGAAGCTCATCTTGGCCTCCGAGATCAAGGCGATCCTGGAAGATCCGGATGTCGAGAGGGCCATCGATCCCCAGGCGTTGGCTGATTACGCTTTCTGTGGCCGGGCGCTCGGAGGCAAAACGATGTTTCGGAATATCCGGGAACTTGAACCGGGGCATATGCTCCGTGTGGATCTCGAATCGGGCCGCCCTCTGATCAAAAAATACTGGGGACTGCGATACAATTACAATCGCTCTCGGTCCGACGAGGCGGTCAGGGATGAGTTATTTTATCTCTTGGACGAGTCAGTGAAGATGCACTGCCGAAGTGACGCGTCCTTAGGGTGTCACCTGAGTGGTGGTTTAGATTCCAGCACGGTGACGGCTCTGGCCGCGCGGCATCGCCCAGGCCTGAAGACCTTCTCCATCGGGTTTGCAGAAGATGGATTTGTGGATGAGACCCTGCTCGCCCGGATTGTGGCTCGCCATGTGGGATCCGAATACTGTGAGGGCAAGCCGGACTCCATGGATTTCGCCAGTCGCCTTCCCTATTTACTCTGGCACATGGATGTTCCAATGGCGACGCAAGGCGGGTTCGCATATTTCACGGCCTCCCAACTGGCCCGTCATCATGTGAAAGTTACTTTGACGGGGCACGGCGGTGACGAACTCTTCGCAGGCTATCCGGCACAATTTCAGGCCAGCTTTGGCCGTACGGACATGTTCGGCCAGTTCAAATATGCTCAGCGCATGTCTGGCTCACCGCTGGATCAGCCCCTGATCAAGAAGCTGTTGAGTCGTGGTTTGACAGGCCTGGCTCGGTCCCTCCGGCAGCGGATATTCAAGCCAGAGAAGACTCTCAAAGATCTCTGGATCGAGCTTCACTGTGGTCAATGGCTAGGAGCTTTCACCGCCGATTTTACGACGAGCTTGGGAGGCTACAGCCCCGTTGATGATTATCTCAAACCGTTCCTGGAGGTCGACACCGATGAGGTTCTGGACCAGTGCCTCTATCATGATCAGCGGGTTTATCTCCCCAGTCTGCTTCTCTTAGAGGACCGCGTCAGTATGGCGCTGTCGATTGAGTCTCGGGTGCCGTTCCTCGATAACCGGATCGTTGAGTTCCTTGCTACGGTTCCGCCAGAGCAGAAAGTGAGAGGGCTCGAACCGAAGTACCTGTTGCGGCAAGTGGCAGCCAAGCTGCTTCCCAATGAGGTGTGGGCGAGGAGGGATAAATGCAACTTCCCTGTTCCGGACAATTTCTGGCGATCGAAAGTCATGAAAGATCTCACAGAGGAGATCTTGATTGCCCCGGACAGCATCAGCCGGGGAATCTTTACGCCTGATGTTCTGAAAGGAGCTTGCCAGTACGGTGACCTGACGTGGGCGCTCGTGAACGTCGAGCTGTGGTTTAAGATTTTCGTTGACCAGAATCCCAACTGGACCGACCGGATTGTCTCTCCGCCGCCTGTCAGGCTGGAGCGGGAGGTTCACAGTCGACGACTTAGGGTGGTGAAGTGAATCCGGCGGAATCAATCGATTGCCGGTTCATGTGGGTGACTTCAGTCATTCCCCCTCAGATTCCTGAGAACTCTACGAAAACAATGTTACGGGACAGCCTCCCTTCGTGATTGAAGGGGAGCGACGGAGACAAGCTGAACGGAAGTCGATAGGGCATTCAGGGGCAGAGCGGGAATCGCAGGAGACAGTAGAAAGACATGGCCAGAGTCAATGTCATCAGAATAGAGCAATCCAACGAAGAAGCGGTCTGGGATCGTTACGTTGGAGAACATCAAGGGGCTACGACGTACCACCTCACGGCCTGGCGTCATGTGATTGCCAACGTCTTCGGGCATCCTACCCTCTATTACATGGCGACAGACGAGCAGGGAGATGTGAGAGGCATTCTTCCGCTGGTGTATCTCAAGAGCCGAGTATTCGGGACGTTTCTGGTTTCCCTTCCCTACTTCAACTATGGCGGCGTGATTGCCGAAAGTGGGGAGGTGAGAGATGCGCTCTTAGCAGAAGCCGTGCGTGATGCAGGGGCACTGGGGGCTTCCCACATCGAACTCCGCCACGTGGCCGGGATGGAGCTGGCGTGGCCTAAGAAAGATCATAAAGTATCGATGCGTTTAGAGCTTCCACCTCGGTACGAGGATCTGCTCAAAGGATTTCCTCCAAAGTTGCGGAGTCAAATCCGGCGTGGTGAAAAGGAGGGCATGGAAGTCAAAGTCGGGGAGGGAAACCTGCTCGATGAGTTCTACACAGTATTCTCGAGGAACATGCGCGATTTAGGGACGCCGGTGTATAGAAAACATTTCTTTGCCGAGATTCTTCGATCTTTCCCCAAAGAGACCAAGATCGCTGTCGTGTCTCTGGAGGAACAGCCTGTGGCAGCTGGCTTTCTCGTGGGGTTTCGCAATACCCTGGAAATTCCATGGGCATCCTCGGACAGGCGCTACGCTCGGATTGCTCCGAACATGCTGTTGTATGGCTCTGTGCTTAGATATGCCTGTGAACAGGGGTATCGGATTTTCGACTTTGGGCGCTCCACAAGGGATAGCGGAACGTACCGATTCAAACAACAGTGGGGGGCCAAGCCTGTTCAGCTTGAATGGCACTACTGGCTTCGAGATGGTCAGCCTCTTCCGGAACTGAATCCTCAGAACCCAAAATTCAGCTTCGCTATCGAGACATGGAAGCGGCTTCCACTTCCACTGACCACTTTGATAGGACCTCGGATTTCAAAGTATCTGCCATGAAAGTCCAACGGCACCTGCCTCCAACTGCAGCACCGTTATGTCTTCCTGATCTGCTGAAGGGGATCGCGGGACTGCTGCGTCCTGCTCCCTCATGTGCAAAGTTGGAGTCGGAACTGAAGAGTTACTTCGGGGTTCGGCATGTCTTTCTCCTGACCTCTGGTAAGGCAGCATTAGTAACGGTTCTGAATAGTATGAAAGCCCACTCCTCCCGTCGGCAGGTCATCATACCGGCCTACTCTTGCTACTCAATTCCCTCCGCTGTTCATAAAGCCGGGCTCGAGGTTGCCCTTTGCGATGTGGACCCGCACAGCCTCGATTTCGACCTTGGCGAGCTGGAGGCTGTTGTGGGGGAGAACACTCTAGCCATTGTTACGCCTCATTTGTTCGGTCAACCAGCGGATCTCAAGAGTATCAAAGCGATCGCCAAGTCGTCTGGCGTGTTCGTCATCGAAGATGCAGCGCAGGCGATGGGAGGTCGAGCTGACGGCCAATGGCTTGGCACACAGGGAGATGTCGGGTTTTTCAGCCTCGGTCGGGGGAAGAATGTCTCAGCCGGATCTGGGGGAGTGATAGTCACCAACTCCGACAGCGTGGCTGAGGCGGTATCGGCACTGTACCAAGGATTACCTCAAGAACCGGCGGCAAGCTTGCTCGCGAATGCCCTCACAGTTATTGCCACCAAAGTGCTCCTTCATCCCCTACTGTATTGGCTGCCTGCGGGGTTACCGTTCCTGGGGCTCGGTGAAACCAAGTACTCCCTGGATTATCCGGTCTGCCGGATGGACGGGATGCGAGCAGGATTGCTTTCCTCGTGGAGGAGCCGGCTCGAAGAATCAAATCGATGTCGGATCAAGGCCCACCAACTGTTTCGAAAAAGACTTCCGTCGTTTACTCGCACCATTAACCCCGGGCCATCTGATCAATCGGCCTACCTGCGCCTTCCCCTGCTGATGCCAACTGCTCAACAAAAGGCCGCGCTGTGTCTCATTGCCAAAGACTACGGGCTGGGTGTGAGTGCCTCATACCCAGCGCCGGTTTGCATGATTCCCGAGGTTGCATCCAAACATCGGTCGCAGCGCTTTCCGGGGGCTGAGGCCTTGGCGGCGCGATTGGTCACGTTGCCGCTGCACCGCTATGTCACGGAAGACGATGTCGAACGGATTGCCATGGCCATCAGCCGGTTTTCTGGGGAAGCTGAAGAGGCCATCGCGCAAGGGTATAAGCGGACGTGTGTAACAGCCAAGTGATGCGGGAACCCTACCGCGGTCGAATGCAGGCGGGGAATCGCCCGAAAAAAGCGAGCGTTACCGATGGGCAATGAAATTATTTTTTGGTTGTCGCTGGGGTTGATGGGCTATGCCTATTTCGGATACCCGCTCCTGCTCGGCGTGATGTCCTTGTTTAGGGACCGTGAAGTGATGAGGGCCGACATTACGCCGTCCGTGACGTTTGTGATCACAGCCTATAACGAAGAGAATCGGATCACGGAAAAACTTGAAAACACGCTCAAGCTGTCATATCCCGACGCTCTTCTGGAAATCATTGTTGCCTCCGATTGCTCTTCAGATAGGACTGATGAGTTGGTGAAATCGTATGAGTCGAGAGGGGTAATGCTGGTGCGGGCTGCCGAGCGCAGGGGCAAAGAAGCTGCACAGAAGCTCGCAGTGCAGTCGGCGAAGGGAGAAATCCTCGTCTTTTCTGATGTCGCGACTATCCTTCCGGGCAATGCCATTCAGAACATTGTTCGGAACTTTTACGATCCTACCGTGGGATGTGTCAGCAGTGAAGATCGCTTTGTCGAGACGGATGGAAAGATCAGTGGAGAAGGGGCGTATGTCCGATATGAGATGTGTCTCAGGTCGCTTGAGACACGCGTCAATTCGCTTGTCGGTCTGAGTGGATCATTCTTTGCCGCGCGGAGCAGTGTCTGTAAGGCCCAGTGGTCGGAGGATCTCCAGAGTGACTTCAATACTGTCCTGAATAGCATGCGTTCGGGTCTTCGGGGTGTCGCAGACCCTGACAGTGTCGGCTACTACAGGAACATTCGAGATGAGAGAAAAGAATTCGACCGGAAAGTCCGCACCGTGTTGAGGGGAATTTCCGTGTTTATGCAGAGCCTTAGTTTGGTAAATCCCTTCCAGTATCCGATTTTCGCCTGGCAGTTGTTCAGCCATAAACTCTGTCGGTGGCTGGTACCCTTTGCCATGATCAGCGCACTTGTGGCTAATACTTGGCTGGCATCGGACTCCATCCACTATGGCCTGTTTCTAGCGGCACAGCTATGCTTTTACATGATTGCCTTTGCAGGAATAGTTCATAAACCCCTCGCCAAGCTCTCGATGGTGAAGTTGTCGACTTTTTTCCTTTTGGTCAATGCGTCAATTCTTCAGGCCTGGTGGCGATATTGCGCAGGGGAGCGGTTGGTGGCATGGGAACCTTCACGGCGATGAGCCGGATCAAAGCCTGGGCCCGCCGAGGCGCCGCAGAGGTGTATTGGCGCACCCCCGGCTGCCTTGACGGGTTACGGGGGAAAGTCACCATCCTCACGTACCATCGGGTTCTCCCGCTCGTAGATGTGGACAAGCATTGTGTGCAGGCCGGTATGTATGTATCACCGGATGTGTTCGAGCGGCATCTCGGCTTCCTGACCGCACAGTTCCAGCTTCTCACGTTTTCTGAATTGCTGAGCTTGTGGGAGACTCGCCGGTGGGATGCGGGAGCCCGCTACTGCGTGATCACCTTTGATGATGGGTGGTTGGATACATATCAGCATGCCTGGCCTATCCTCAAACGGCATCGCGCCCCGGCAACGGTCTTCCTGCCGACGTCCTACATCGGCACCGACCGATGGTTTTGGCCGGACCGGTTGGGGGTGGTGATGCGGAATCATGTTCAGGAGGATGTGTCGGTCAGGCAGGTCCGCGCCCGCCGACTCCAGCGTGAGTTTCCCTGGCTTGCCCCGGCCGCCGCCGCCCTGGAGCAAGGAGATACTGATACCGTTATTGAATGTTGCAAGAAGCAATCTCAGGATCAGATCGATATCTGTCTCGACCAGTGGACGGAAGATCTCCAGATCTGTTTCCCGACTCGGCGCATGCTGATGAATTGGGACGAAACCCGTGAAATGTGTTCCGCCGGAGTGGAGTTTGGTTCACACTCTGTCAGTCATCGCATCCTGACTTCCTTGTCACAGGCTGACTTGACGGAGGAAGCCGAGGAGTCCTTGGCGATGCTCCAGCAGCAGAAGCTTCAGCCCATTCCCGTCTTCTGCTATCCCAATGGAGACTGGTCGCCTCTTGTGGCGGAGAGCGTGCAGGCTGCCGGGTATCGGGCGGCGACTACGACAGAGTTTGGATATGAAAGTGCGCAGCCTGCATTGTGGTTCGGGTTGAAGCGCATCAATATGCATCAGGCCGTCACGTGCAACGAGTCGCTCTTGGCGTTTCATCTGGCAGGGTTCAACGATTTGCCCAACAGCATAAAGGCAACCGTGCGCTCACCGGGGGTACGCTGATGCTTATACCTGCGCAGCGTGGAGTGCTTGTGACTGACGGTAACGAACGGGCGGCACTTGCCGTGACTCGGTCGCTTGGGCGTCGGGGAATCCCTGTGTATGTCGGAGCCGAGACGTCCCGGTCGCTTGCAGGAACATCGCGCTACTGTCGGGGCTCTTTTGTCTATCCCTCTCCCTGGCAGGCACCTGATGAGTATGTGGGCTGTCTGATTGAACAGGCCCGCATGCACGATGCCTCCGTCGTCTTCCCCGTGACCGATCTGGCCGTTGAACTGCTGGGCGAAGCGCAACTGCGAGGCTGTACCACATTCATCCTCCCGATCCCTTCCCTAGAGCGGTATCACAGTCTTTCGAATAAATATCGGCTGATGCAATGGGCACAGAAAGAGGGCATTCCGATTCCAGAGACGCACTTTGTGACAGACGGTGATGTAGATGCCATTATCC
Source organism: Nitrospirota bacterium (assembly GCA_016219645.1). NCBI lineage: Bacteria > Pseudomonadati > Nitrospirota > Nitrospirota bacterium. Next base: position 36,293 of record JACRLR010000056.1, on the reverse strand, counting down.
CCGGTCTCGATCGTTGGCCGGTGGTCGTGAAGCCGGGGCGGTCGCTGATCCGGGTCCATGGTTCGCTAAGAAAGACCTCGGTCCAATATGCTCGCGATGCCGATGAATTACGCCGGCTTTATGCGGAGCATGAGGAATTGCGCGAGCCTTCGCTGGTGCAGTCGCGGATTGTCGGTCAGGGGGAGGGGGTCTTCGGCATATTTGAAAAGGGCAATCCGCGCGCGATGTTTGCTCATCGGCGTATCCGCGAAAAACCTCCGTCAGGCGGGGTGAGCGTGCTGCGCGAGAGCATTGCCTTGCCGGAACCAATGACAACGTACGCGGAGACCATCGCCCGATCGGTTGAATGGCATGGCGTTGCAATGATGGAGTTCAAAGTCGATCGTCAATCGGGAATTCCGTATTTGATGGAGGTGAATGGGCGATTTTGGGGATCGCTGCAATTGGCCATTGACGCAGGCGTCGATTTTCCCTGGCTACTCTATCAGCTAGCTACGACCGGTTCAGTGCCCGAGTCGCATCCCTATCGAATCGGGGTCAAATCTCGCTGGTGGCTCGGCGATGTGGACCATCTGCTGCTTCGTCTGCGGAAATCTGAGAAAGAACTCAGTCTGCCTCCTGGGAGTCCGTCCCGATTGGCCACCATCACAAACTTTCTCAACGTGTTCGATGAGCAAACACAAGGTGAAGTGTTTCGATTTACTGATCTCAGACCCGGACTTCATGAAATGCGGATGTATCTTCAGCCGCTGTTCGATCGAATCGGGCCCGCGCTAGCCCGGCGACTCTCTGCGGCTGGTTATGCGATGGCGAGAACGGCGTGGATGGTCGGACTTAAGCTCGGTCTCCATCGGAGGAGAATCAAGCGGATACCGTCGGGGGGAGGCGCCGCCGTTCTTGTGCTCTGCAAGGGAAACATCTGTCGAAGCCCGTTTGCCGCTGGATATCTCATGGCACGTTCAAAGTCAGGTCGTGGACTCCTTGAAATCATGTCGGCTGGCCTGGATACCACAGCAGGCAAACCAGCCTATCCGTTGGCCATCACCACGTCGGTCAAACACGGCGTCGATTTACGCCATCATCGTACGACGGTTCTCTCGAAGGAGCTCGTCGACAAGGCCGACATCATTCTGGCCATGGAACTTGTCCATAACACGATGTTGTTCCGGCAGTTCCCTGAAGCGCGAAAGAAGACCTTTCTTCTTGGGCACTTTGCGCCAGACCCTCTTACCGATATTCGTGATCCCTATGGGGGGTCATCTGAAGAGTTTGAAGAATGCTACGCCTTGATCGTGAAGGCCTGTGACGGACTTCTTCAGTACGTGCAGTCCTCACCGCATCTAGCTGAAGCAGGCGAGAATGCGTTCTTGCGGATTCAATCTTGAAGGCCCCCTGCTTGTAGCAGTTTCCTTCGGGCAGAATTCGAGGCAATTGGCCTGGTGATACAGCTGTTGCGCTGAAGTGTCGATGGATAATTGTTGGCGACGACATGAATGAGGAAAAACTTTGAAACATGATTCATTCGTGTATTCTAGTACTCCAATCGTTCATGGAAAGAGTAGGTTAAAACAGTGCAGATCCGAACGGTATCCTTATCGTCCAGTGGTACAGTCATGCTGCGGAAGCGCAGGATGCTTCTCGGTAACGTTTCGCTGGCGGTCGGCAGTCTCCTTGCTGTCGCCCTTTTCGCGGAAGCGGCATCTATGCTCTTCCTTCCGCCTCCAATCACATGGCGCGATCCCCAAGAACTCTACAATCATGATCCGCTGCTTGGGCATGTCCTTGCGCCGGGGCAGCATGCCTTTACCCACTCGTTTCCTGTCAGCACGAACTCGCACGGGTTTCGAGATCGTGAATATCCACTGAGCCCTTCCCCCGGGACGGTCCGGATACTCTGCCTCGGAGATTCATTGACCTTTGGAGACGGCGTTGGAGTTGAGGACACCTATCCGAAGCGGCTTGAGGCAATCTTACAGGAGAGTGGAGGGCACAGTTTTGAAGTAATCAATACTGGAGTACCTTCGTACGATACGTGGCAGGAGATTACGTTTTTCAAGACGAAAGGGGCCCAGTTTGAGCCGCGCATTGTAGTGTTGGGGTTCTACGGAAATGACATTGTTCCGAGACCGGAGGTTGTCAAGACAGCACTATCCGGTGACGGGACGCTCAAGCGGAAAGGATTCGGAGGGGTCTTCCCCGACGAAGTCGTCCACATCCTCAAGGGAAGCCGCCTTCTCTTGTTCTTGAAGGATCGGATCGGCAAGCTCCTCAATTCTATTCAACCATCCCCAGAGTATCGTCACCAACGGGCCTTGTTGGAAGGTCTGCCGGATGAGTTTGTCGAACAGGGCTGGCAGGAGGTGGAATCCTCCCTCAAGGAAATGATGGAGTTGCAGCGAAGACACGACTTTCGTTTCGTCATCATGGGGTTTCCCATGGCAGAGCAACTATTGCACGAACATCCGCAGGCTCAATACCCAGCGAGACTCAAGCATATCGCTGAAAAGCTCGACATTCCGTTTATCGACCTGCAGCCGGTGCTCAAGCGTGAGTTTGAGGGATTTGGGTCGTTGTTTATCGAGTGGGATGGTCATCCCAACCCGCGGGCACACCGCATTGTAGCGGAGGAGCTTTCTCGTGTTCTCGTGCCGATGCTGAAGGAGCACCAGGGGAGTTCATGAATATGTTTACCAAAGAATCATGGGCGATGGCTGAGGCCGGCTCATCGGGCAAACAGGGCATGAAGGATCGTCCCATGGCTGCTACGCGAAAGCTGACCAGGCTCGTGGCGTACGGTCTCATGGTTCTGCTCGGGATTTCTACGCTCGAGGTCGCGTCGTATTCATATCTCCGGGTGGTCGAGGGATACGACGGCGAACACCTCATGACTTACGAGTTTGACGAGTACAAAAATATTCAACCGACGCCGAATTACCATAATACAAAAGGGATCCATCACAATGCCCAGGGGTTCCGAGAAGATTCCGATACCCCGCGCGAAAAGGATGCGAACACCTATCGAATCTTCATTATGGGCGGCTCGACCGCGTACGGCCTCCAGTCAATGTCAAAATTCGGCCAGGACAAGTACTCCGTAATCCGGAACAACGAAACGATCGACGCATACTTGGAAGAATATCTCCGTGGCAAGGCAGGAAATAAGAAGGTCGAAGTGATCAACGCTGCGATTACCAGCCAGTATAGTCATCACCATTTGATCTACCTGAACCAGACCGTTCTGAAATTTCACCCTGACATGGTGGTCTTTATCGACGGATTTAACGACTACTTTCAGTACGTGAAGGGATTTGACCAGTTTCGTGACTATGGATATCAGGAGCGGGCGCATCTTTATCTGGGACCTCCGACGATTGAAGCCTGGGCCGGGTACACGGGTTGGTGGTTGTTCAGGAAGAGCCACTTCATCCATGTGGCAAGCAAGACGCTGCGCCCGATTTGGGTGACCATCAAGTCGATCGGAGGAAAACGTGCGCGCGTCGATGTGGAAGATGCCCTCCAGAATCTTGAGATCAATGCAAAGGGCAATTTTGTGAAAATGGTCGAACGGAATTCTCTGATTCTGCGGCATGAAGAAGTCGTGCCGGTGTTTGTGTTGCAGCCCGAGCTCGCGTTTAAGCAAAACAAAGTGTTGTCGCCGTTGGAGCAACAGATCTATGCGGAGTTGGACCAGCAGTGGCAGGAGAATTTTGTGGAATTCAAGAATCGAGCACGGCCGTTGGTAGTCGATTACCTTCACAAGAGTACGACCCGAACCGGTTCAGTGTTTCTCGACATGACAGATATCTTCGGGGGGTTTGACGGGGATGCCTACACGGACTATTGCCACCTTACGCCGATGGGAAACAAGTTGCTCGCAGAGAGAATCGGTGAACGCATCCTTCCTCTTCTGATCAAGCCCGCTTCAAAAGCCTAGGTAAAAGCTCGGGAACTGTCTTGGCCATGCGACCGATATTGACAAGACTCCAAATGGAACGATCTGAAGGGGTGGGCAGCCTCGCCTCTCATGCCGAGATTGCGCCCGTCGAGCGGACGTCTGCCCGAATCATGTTCATCTATGTCATGTGGTTCTTCGTATGGTACGAGCCTGATTGGCTCTTGGAGGCCCTAGGAGGGGGCACGATCCTCGTGAAGCTCTACGCCGCGCTGTTTGTTCCGGTGTGTGCATTGTTGTGGACCCGCTTTCGGCGGGAAGCCTTGTTCTGGCCTTATTTGGTGATGATCGGGATTTTTCTTATCTGGATGCCGTTCGTCTTGAATCGTGGTTTCTTGATGAATGGTTTTGGAAAGGTATTGCAATATTCTCTCCTCACTGCAGTAACCGTATCTGTCCTGGAAACACCGCAACAGGTGATTCTGCTGTTGAAACTCTTCCTGTTTCAGTTCCTCTGGTTCGGTATTCAGGGGCTTCCCACGGCAGGAGTGCCATGGCACCAGAATCTCTCGAACGACGACTCGTTTGGTCCATTCATGACGATCGGGCTCGGTTTTGCCTACTATGTGGCGATGGGCACCACCATCACGAAGTATCGCTACTTGGGTTTCCTCATGTGCCTCATAGGCATAGCGGGAACCATCCTATCTTTCGCCCGCGGGGCCGTCATCGGGCTGTGTGTGGTGCTTGCCATGCTCGCAATCCGTACGCCACGGAAGTTGGCGTTTCTAGGTTACGGCGCGTTGCTCGCCGTAACCGGGCTGGTCGTGATCATGGTCGCATTCCCGAACGGGGAGTTCTGGGATGAAATGGCGACGATCACAGAAGAAGGGGCCAGTGGAGGCACAGGTCTGCAGCGCTGGGTGATGTGGCAAGCTGCATGGGAATTGTTTCTGACTAATCCTATCCTCGGTGTAGGACCCGGGAATTTTGGCCCTACCGCGACCGAGTACTTTACGGAGCGAGGTGTGACAAACATGGGGAGTACATTCGATACCCCTGACAAGATGTACATGATGGCGCTGCACAACGACTATGTGCAGGTGTTGGTCGAGCAGGGGCTGGTGGGGCTTTTTGCGCTCGTCTCCGTCTTCGTCTACTTTTTCAAATGCGTGAGGTACCTCCGCTCGGACGTTGTACAAAAGGCCTGGATGAATCAAGCAGGAGGGTTTATTGACCCGGGCAATCTTGCCCTAGGTCTAGAAGCCGCCATGGTTGGCTTCATGGTGACTTCGGCTGTCTACCCGCAATTGTTCATCAATTACTGGATGTGGTCGATCATGATGCTGGCCCTCGTATCGTCGACTATAGCCAGAAAAATGGTTGAAGGGATGGGTGGTACTGCGGGGCTCACATTCCGCCGCGGACTGCGCGGAACAGCCGTGGAGCGTCCGGTGAAGTCGGAGCTATAAAGTTGGACTCAGTTGAAATCGGCCTGTTGTATGTCGGCTAACCTTATTTTGCACCTGTCGAGCACCAGTGGACCTGGTGGAGCAGAAATGCTGGTGAGCAGCATAGCGTCGGGCTTGGATCGTAACAGGTTCGGTTCGATGGTTGGGCTGTTTGCTCCAGGGTGGCTGAAAGATCGGTGTGAAAAGCTCGGGCTTCCTACCGCTGTTCTTCCTATGCGGAGTCAATGGGATCTTGCTTGGATCAGACGCTGTTGCACGCTAGTCCGGCAGCAGCAAGTGGCTCTCATTCACGCCCATGAGTTTCGGGCCAATGTGTTTGGAACAATCGTGGCGAAACTCTGTGGTGTCCCGCTTGTAGGGACTGTCCATGGAAAAAATTATTACCCGGAGCATGTGAAACGTCGAGTCGCATATCGGTGGGTGAGCAAAGCTGCCAGGATGGTAGCCGTCTCCGAGGATCTCCGGCGATTTCTTTCAAGCCAGGTGGGAGTTCGCGAAGATCGAATCGCTCGGATATATAACGGTGTTGACATGCCCCAGCGCATGTCTTCCGAGCAGGTTGCGCGAGTTCGGTCTGATCTAGGTATTGATCCGTCAGAATTTGCGCTCGGTATTGTGGGAAGTCTATACCCGGTCAAGGGGCACACGTATCTATTGCAAGCGGTTCAGTCGGTTCTCAAAGTCCACCCAAAAATAAAGCTTTTGGTCGTCGGCCAAGGGGACTTGGATATTTGCCTGAAGCGACAGGCGGTGGAATTGGGTATTGAACATGCCGTGTCCTTTCTCGGGCTTCGGAACGATGTTCCAAACGTATTAGCCGCCCTGGATCTGTTTGTCCTCCCTTCCTTGTCGGAGGGATTGTCCGTGGCCTTGTTAGAGGCGATGTCGGCCGCTGTGCCAGTCATCGCGTCGCGTGTCGGTGGAAATCCAGAGATTGTCCAGGATGGACTGACGGGTTTGCTTGTGACACCGAAAGCTGTTTCTGAATTGACCGGCCACATTCTTGAGATGATCAATAAGCGAGATAGATCGAAATTATTCGGTGAAAGAGGAAGAGAGCGGGTAGCTGACGTATTTACCACTGCACAGATGCTTAATCACTATCAGGAGCTCTATGAGGAGTGCCTGTCGCAGGCGCAATGACGCACGCGATTTTCGAATGTTACAGTGCCTAGATTGCAAAAATATTGTTTGTGTTGAGTGAGAGCGGCCACATGGAATTTCCGGGCGGGAAAAAGTTTGCATTCTCAATTCTTGACGACACAGATGATGCGACCTTGGCGAACGTCAAGCCGGTCTATGCTGCACTCAGAAATGCCGGCATGCGGACGACGAAGACCGTATGGCCCATGGGTTGCCCGGAGGGAAGCCGGTTATTTTTTGCAGGAGAAACGCTGGAGAATGAAGCCTACTTGAAGTTCGTGCACGAGCTTGCAGCTCAGGGATTCGAAATTGCCTCTCACGGCGCGACCATGGAGTCGAGTTTGCGTGAGAGGACGCTGCGAGGGCTTGAATTTCTCAAAAATGAATTTGGATCCTATCCGCGCTTGTTCTGCAATCATGGGTTCAATCAGGACAACCTCTATTGGGGAAGCAAGCGCTTCCAGAGCGCGCTCTTCAGGGGCCTCCTCTCCTGGGCCAAGGGCCGTCGGTCGATCACCTATTATGGCGATGATGAGAACTCGCCTTATTTTTGGGGGGATTGTGCCCGTACGTATATTCAATATGTCAGGAATTTTACCTTTCGGCGACTGAATATGCTTGAAGCGAACCCCGATATGCCCTATCGATTACGTGGAACTAAATACGTCAACTTCTGGTTCTCCACCTCCGATGCGCCTGATGTGGGAGCGTTCAACCGACTTCTCACGCGTGAACGTCTCGATCAACTTGAACGGGATGGCGGTGTCTGCATCGTGTCGACGCATCTGGGAAAGGGATTTGCGACCGACGGGAAGCTGGACCAGGATACGGACAGGATTCTCCGGTACTTGAGCGGAAGGCCAGGATGGTATGTCCCTGTCTCAGAACTACTGGACTATCTCCGGGTCAAACAGGGGGGCGGAGAACTGAGCGATTGGACTCGTTTTAAGCTTGAATGGCTATACATTTTGGACAAGCTGAAGCTAGCCTTTTAACGGGAGTATGAGCACGGGTCAATGCCTGTTTCACCAGCTATAACATCTTACGCCGCGCACTCATCGAGCGCCGTGCACAGTGGGCGAGTGAGCCGGCCGGGCGTCCTTCGCGTCTGTCATGTCGCGTCGGGAGACTTATGGGCCGGGGCAGAGGTGCAAACCGCCCAGCTCCTGGTGGAGTTGCAGAAAGATCCTGCTCTTCACGTGGAAGCAATCGTGCTGAACAAAGGCATGCTCTATGACCAACTCGTACTTGCGGGAATCAACACTCATCTGATAGACGAAGGCGCGCTGAACTCTTTTGAAATCTCGAGACGCTTATATGAATTCAATAGACGCTGGCGGCCGGATGTGGTGCATACGCATCGAATTAAGGAGAACTGCCTGGGGGGGCTGGCTGCCGCATTGTCAGACGTCCCGGTGATTCTGCACACAGTTCATGGCATCCAAGAGGCGCTTGGCGGATGGGAACATGTGAAATGGAAGTGCTATTCCCTCATGTCGAGCCAAGTTACGAAGAGGGTCGCTTCCGGATTAATAGGCGTGTCGAATGACATTGCGTCCTTTCTCAGGAAACGATTTCCCGATACACAAGTCAAATGTATCCATAATGGGATCATGAACAACGTGTCAGCTCGAAGCGACATGCCGGTGACAACGAGAGATCAGATTGGCATCGCAGAGCCTGCCTTCGTCGTCGGGTGCGTGGGGCGCTTGTCGCCGGTAAAAGGAATCGAGTACTTACTACGGGCAGTTTCTTTGCTTGTGCATGAGCGGGGAATGCAGTCTATTCGGGTAGCCATTGTCGGGGGAGGTCCCCTACAACGATCTCTAGAAACACTCGCACAGCAACTCGCTATTTCTGAACATGTCAGATTTCTGGGGGAACGGCATGATGTACCGAGTCTGCTGAGGCTGTTTGATGTCTTCGCCATGCCCTCGCTCCACGAGGGCATTCCCATGGCATTGCTTGAGGCCATGCGCGCCGGCTGTCCTGTCGTCGCTTCCGCTGTAGGAGGGATTCCCGAAGTGATCAGGGATGGGACTGACGGGATGCTGGTACCTGCCGAGGATCCAAGCGCGTTAGCTCATGCCATCGGTGCTATGCAGGCTTCGGCATCAAATCGGACAAGGTTCGGCGAGGCGGGACAGGCACGGGTGGCCGCTGAATTTGATGCGGGACGTATGGCAAGTCGCACGAAGGAGTTCTATCTGGATCTGCTTGACCGACCACGTTGATCCCGCTCCTCCCCCCCGCCAGGCCAGTCCTCCGACCTTTTCCTGCTTCACCAGCCATATCCTCTTGACCACCTACTATCGTTGTCCATCGGTATGAGGGGCGCCACCTCCTTGCGCGTTCCCCGTCAGCCTAAGAACCGATATGCAAGATCGGTCACCTCTGTACGGTCAAAAGCACGATTAAAGTTTGCTTGTGGCTTCGGGTAAAGCAAAATAGCCTCTGAGATATATCCCCGACCAGGCTCCTATAAAAGATTCTAAGCCGGATACAGCAGGTTGGGTGTGTGTTGAGACTGGGTGGTGCCATCGAAGCGTCGTGACGAACTCCAAGCTCTGGGGATCTCCTGGAAAGATGCGAGCAGCGAAGTCGAACCTTCCCTATTACGTCGTGGCAGCAATGTTCGCCGGTCTCGTGATCGAGCTCACGGCCTACCTGGCGATCCACTTCGTTCTGCTTCCCCGTGAACCGGCATTCTTCTTTCGTAGCCCGTCGATTACTGCAGCTGAATTCGACCGTTACATGAGCATACGTGATTCGTTGCTGGGGTGGCCTGGGAAACGCACAGATGAAAAAGGTGTGGAGGTCATTGAGTCCCGTCCCATTCCGGCCTATCCGACTGCGGGGAATGAATGTATTTCACTCTACGGGGACTCATTCACATATGGAGATGAGGTCGAGCATGCGGAAGCATGGAGCAATGTGTTGTCCCAGCAGGTCAGATGCCGTGTCGGCAACTACGGGATAGGAGGGTATGGAACTGACCAAGCCTATCTGCGGTTCGTCAAGAATACCCATGATTCGGCAGGGGTTGCGATTCTTGGAATCTTTCCCGAAAACGTGCTGAGAAACGTGAATCGGTACCGTTATTTCCTTGATGCGCGGACGACATTCTCACTCAAGCCGAGATTTATTCTGGAGAAAGATCAATTGAAATTAGTGGAAATACCGGTGTGGAGCCAGGAGGAGTTTCTGGTGGCAACACAAAATCCTGAAAAAGCCTTCGAATTTGAAACATTCTTGCCCGATTCAGAATTCGGCCCGGTGTCGCTCTCGTTTCCGTATTCATGGAAAGCCATCAAGCTGTTTCTTTCCGACAGGGCCAGAAGTGCCATGCTTGGCCGCACCAGCTGGGAGGTGTTCTATCGGGAGGATCATCCGACACATGCCCTCAGAATCACGAGTGAGATCGCCGAACAGTTTGTGAAGACCGGCCGATCAAGAGGAAAGTCCCCCTTCGTGCTGATCTATCCCACCGCTCGCTCATTCAAACACTTCAAGGAGACGGGGGAACTGGTCACCCGTCCCCTCAGTGACGATCTGGGGCGGAGGGACATTCCTACGCTCGATCTCCATGAAGAATTCGGTAAGCGTGTGGAGAAACAGGGGTTTTGTGATCTCCTCACACAACCGGCTGTCTGTGCAGGGCATTTCAATCTAAAAGGGAATGTGATGGTTTCGGAAATCGTGCACGAATATCTCGTCAGGATGAAGCTGCTCGACGCAGGTGCATTGCCTGCTGCTGCGATGCAAGAGGCTGGCTGAAATGATCGTTTGTCATGTCTGGGATGCGGACTATCCGTGGGACGTCCGGGTCGAGAAGGTCTGCGACTCGTTGCTGAAGAAGCACGAAGTACATCTTGTGTGTCGGAATTCACGGCGACGCGCTCGGTACGAATACGCCAAGGGCCTTCATATTCATCGCTTGCCCTGTTTGCCGGAGGGATTGGGAGGCCTGAATGGCCTCATCGGGTTTCCTGCATTCTTCAATCCGCTCTGGATCTATGAGATCGGGAAAACAGTCAAGCGAACAAAGGCCGACGTCATCGTCGTCCGAGACATCCCCTTGGCCTGGACCGCGCTGGGGATTGGGCGTCTTCTCAGACGCCCGGTGGTCCTCGATATGGCAGAGAATTACCCGGCCATGATCCAGGACCTTTGGGATTACCAGGGGTTTTCAGTCGTCAATTTCCTGGTGAGAAATCCAAGTATCATCCGCATGGTCGAGCGAGTGAGTGTGCGCCAGTGCGACCATGTTGTGGCGGTGGTCGAGGAATCCCGTACTCGACTCATTTCCCTCGGGGTTGATCCTGCGAGGATTTCGTTGGTCATTAATACGCCGACGTCGGAGCGACTCGTAGACTCGTCTCACGCTCGTAGCGTCGGTGTCTCACGTGAGTCACGGAGCCTCACCCTTCTCTATCTCGGGTTACTGGAATGGGCGCGTGGAATAGAAACGGCCATTCGGGCGATCTCCCTGGTGCGAACGCGTCTGCCACAGGTGAAGCTGGTGATTATCGGCTCGGGGCGCCATGAAGCCCACTTTAAGCAGGTCGTCGCGCAATTGGACTTGCAGGACTCGGTGCAGTTCCTGGGATGGCTGGATTATACCAAGGCGATCGAGGTCATTAAAGAATGCGATATCGGCCTGGTTCCTCATCATGCTACCGAGAGCTGGAACACGACTATTCCGAACAAACTCTTCGACTATATGTCGATGGGGAAACCAGTCATCGTGTCGGATGCGAAACCGACCAAACGAATCGTGCAGGAAGAGCGATGTGGCATGGTGTTCGAAGATCAGAATCCTGAAGATTTGTCGCGTGTGATTGTTGAGCTGGAGAATCTATCCGTCAGAGAAGAGATGGGTCGTAACGGAAAAGAGGCAGTTGCGACGAAGTACAACTGGGCGGTCGATGAAGAGAGGCTCCTCAAGGCCGTGGACCTCGCTGTGGCCGGTAGGAAGCGATAATCATGTGTGGCATTGTTGGCATATTGGATGTTCAAGGGCGGACAGTGGCGCCTTCTTGGATAGACTCGATGAACGACGCGATCGTCCATCGGGGCCCGGATGACAGTGGGAGTTATGTGGAGGCGGGAATTGGGATCGGCATGCGCCGCCTGTCGATTATCGATGTCGCTGGCGGTCATCAGCCGGTCTATAACGAAGACAAGACTGTCTATGCTGTGTTCAACGGGGAAATCTACAACCATCGTGAATTACGCAGGGAGCTTGAGACGGCGGGGCATCGGTTTTATACACACAGCGACTCTGAAACCTTGGTCCATCTGTATGAGCAGTATGGTGTAGAAGGGGTCACGAGATTGAGAGGGATGTTTGCCTATGCGCTGTGGGATGCAAAGGCCGACCGCCTCATGCTCGCAAGAGATCGATTCGGAATCAAGCCGCTGTTCTATTCCTTCGTCGACGGCAGGTTGGTCTTTGCGTCCGAGCTGAAGGCGTTTTTTCGGCTCCCGTGGTTCGCTTCGGATGTGAATCGAGCCGCAGTCGATCGATTCCTGGCCTACCTCTACATTCCTGGACCCCAGACTATCTATCAGGATATTGTCGAGCTGCCGCCGGCGCATACTTTGGTCTGTGAGCGTGGTCGAATATCCATCCAGCGCTACTGGAGCTTACAGTTCCGATCGCAACCTAATGTGTCACTCGAAGAATGGGAGGAGCGCTTTCTCGTTCAATTCAAGGATAGTGTGAAAAGTCATCTCATCAGCGACGTGCCGCTTGGCGCATTCCTTTCGGGAGGGATCGATTCCAGCGCCATCGTGGGTGTGATGGCGCAGGAGTCGTCAGCACCAGTGTTGACATTTTCAATCGGCCATGAGGGGAAAGGCGCCTTTCAAGATGAACGGGCGTTTGCGCGAATCGTGGCAGAACGGTTTCAGACGACGCATCATGAATTTGTGGTTACGACAGACATCAAGGATCTCTTGCCCAAATTGGTGGCGTGTTTCGACCAGCCCTTTGCCGATTCATCCGCGATCCCCAACTATTATGTCAGTCAGATGACCCGTCAGCATGTCACCGTTGCACTCTCCGGGCTGGGCGGGGATGAAATCGGAGGCGGCTATGAACGGCACCTTGGCATGCTGTGGGCGGAGCTTTTTGGAAAACTTCCTGCTGCCGCACGGGGAGTACTCGGACAGAAGTGGATTCACCTGCTTCCGGATGTTGCAACAGGACATCCTTGGATGAGCCGGCTCAAACGGTTTCTCGCTGCTGCTGAACAGTCACCCCCAACTCGATATGCCGCATTTATCACGGCATTTTCGGAACGGGAACGTGCGGATCTTATATCCAGGGACTTCACCGGGGCGCAGAATCCTGGCAGACCTGAGAGTCTCGTGCGCGATATTTTTGAGTCAGGCGACGCCGACGGTTTGCTTCATAACCTCTTGCTCAGCGACATGCAGCTGTATCTTCCCGGCGATCTCCTGACGCTGACGGATCGAGTCAGCATGTTCCATTCACTCGAGGTCCGTGTGCCATTTCTCGATCATCCCCTCGTCGAACTCATGGCGCAGATTCCGCCCCAATACAAGACGTCACTCTGGTCGAAGAAGATCTTGTTCAAGAAAGCGCTGCGAAATCTGCTTCCATCAAGTATCTTGCACCGTAAGAAGCTGGGCTTTTCCGTGCCGCTTGCACTTTGGCTGCGTACGGATCTCAAGGCCATGATGTGCGATACCCTGTCGCTGCACATCCTCAAGGACATTGGTTTCCTCAACGTCACGGAGGTCCAGCGCATCGTTGCTGAGCACGTGGACGGCCGGGCGAATCATGAGAGCAAATTGTGGGGGCTGATCAATCTGGTCTCCTGGTGGCGTGATGGACGTCGGTGCTACAAGAACTGAGTGCAATCGGTGCATGCCGGTGAACAAGAGATATAGCGTTGCCGTGACGATCGCTGCGCTTGTCGCAGCGTTGGGAATTGGCCTCCTTCTCTCCGAATCGCTCCTTCGACTCTTCTATCCCCAGACATTGGGTGTGTGGGCTCAGACCAGGGACGGGCTTATCCTTCTGAGGCCTACGCTCCACGTATTTCACGAAAGGTTTCGCACGCACGTCCACACGAATTCTTTCGGCTTTCGTGACCGGGAGCACAAACTCGGGAAACCGGATGGGACGCTGCGAGTCCTGCTGTTGGGCGATTCCTTCATGGAAGCGCTACAGGTCGATTTTGAAGATGCCATTTCCACGCTGCTGGAAAAGGAGTTGCAGGGGTTGATCGGGTGTCCGGTCGAGGTCATCAGTGCTGGTGTCAGCGGCTGGGGAACAGATGATGAAGTCACGTACTTGAAAAGAAAAGGGGCAGAGTTCCATCCGGACGTCGTGCTCTTCGCGGCAACGCTTCACAACGACATAAGCGATAACATGGAAGGGCGCTATCATAGAGTGGACCAAGGGCAGCTCATCGAAAAACCCATCAGAGAGCTGCCTTGGTATACCTACTGGGGCATTGAAGCGCGAAGCTATCTCGCATCCCACTCGCATCTGTATCAGATCGTGTATCAGTCCTGGAAATCATTAGGGCGCTCGGATGCAGGGGCGCGGCTCACGAGTCACGTCGTTGAGTTAATGAGAAACGTCCAAAATGATGAGGTCAAGAGAGGGTGGTGGGTCACTCAAAAGTTGCTGGAAGAAGCACAAAGTCTGGCAAGGGCAGATGGGTTCAAGCTCGCCATGTTCATCATTCCAACGGTCTACGAAGTGGACGAACGATCATACGTGGATTTGATTGCCGCCCATCAGTTGAACGGAAGTGATCTGAATCGTGACAAGCCTGTTGAGACATTGGCGGCTATCCTGGACGGTGAAGGTATTCAAGCGATTAATCTACTTCCAGAGTTCCGAACCTGGAGTAGTGAGTCCGGTCAGCAGCTCTATCTTCAGGGAGATGGACACTTTAATAAGGAGGGTCACCGGCTTGCTGCGTCCGTTGTCAGCAGGAATCTGGCTCGAATGATACATGAGTGGGAGAGCTTCGATCGATGTCGCATCACGCGAGCCGAGATGACTCACAACTCAGCGCGTGCGGAGTAGAGTTGCCCGGCTTGGGTCGTTACGGCTCGGCGTCCTTCAGGCCCGCCAGTGGTTCAGATCCAGGAATGTCTTGAACCAGAAAAAAGACCGGGATGCATGCGCCATGTCACGGAAGAATCATGAGTCCGGTCACCGGGGCTGGTGCTGTGGTGTCGCCTCCAGGTGCGCCCATCGGCCCGATCCGCCTGGTCGCCCATACAGTTTGGTCGCGATAGACTTCACCCGCGCATTCTCCTGCTCCACCCGGCGCCGGGCACCAATTTTCCTGATGGAAGTTGCAGCAGCCTTTACTCGTGTTGGACCAGGTGAGACCCGTGTGCCGCAATCGCAATGTCCCGGGACCCTTGCAACCTAAACCGTTGGTCCCACAGTCGTCCTGCCAGAACTCGACCAACCCGTTAGAGAGATCGAGGTGTGTTTCCATGTAGTACCAGTGGCCGGGAATCATGTGCAGGTCCTTGCCTTGGTTCTGCGCGCACCGTCCGCCCGGACAACCGCTTCCTTGCTGCTGAGCCCAGTCGAACATGTCGGCGCCGAACGGCGTCTGCGTCAGGCCGTGTTGCGTCGTGCCATCTTCGTAGAACGTCCATTTCTCATGACCGAACTTGTAGCCAGGGGAAAATTTAAGATATTCCCGGTGGTAGATGTTCATATAGTTGGTTGCAGTCTGAGGCCCCAAACGATGCCAAGCTTGCCCGCCCTTGCCGGATTGATTCCGGAACGCCGTCGTCGCCGTGCAGTTGGTGCCAACCGCGCCCTGGCCTCCACAGCGAGCGAAATTCTGTTTCAGCGGGTCGGTCGCATAGATGGTTCCTGCCCAGCCCTGGTTCACCGGATTGTTGCTTCCGCCGGCGGTATCAGCGTTCGTCACAAACCATGACCCGTCCTCATAGTCGTCGCACATCAAGATTGTCGGATCGTTGCCGTTACATTGCGGCTCGGCAGAGTTCAGGAACGGGTGGGCCTTTGCCGGTTCCACGAAGCCTGTCGCTGTGAAGATCGATATGAAGCCTATGATCAGCAACAAAGCCCATTGATTCATCCAGACAACCCTGTTTGGCTCGTGACCGGCCAGTTTGTTCATGGCAGAGATCTCCTTCTAAATTGAACCCACGGCTCGATCCGTCCTCTTCCTCACGGCGTTTAGGCGCATGCCTGAGGAGCCTAATGAGCCGCTACCGGCTCGCCTATTGCACATCGCTGCCGAGTCAGTCTCCTCTGTGAAGGGCCCCCCACAGGAAGTGGTTGTTTCAGCTCTTGTGAGTGGGGTTGCACGGGCATTCTCCGTTCATTCATTCACACGGTCAGAGCACATAGTTTATTACCCACTACGGCATGTATCAACTTGATCCGTGTTTCGTGCACCATTCGGTAAATCCCACCCTGCTGGGTCCTGGTTCAGATAGGCCCTGCCCTGGAAGGTCCCAAGCAAGAGCGATGCCTTGAGTTCTCTCATACAGTCAATCGAGCCTTTAAGTTCGAATCAATTCGCCAAAGCAATAGCTTGAAATGCCAGATCCAGAAAGTTCCCTGGATGGTCTGACTCTGGTTGTGCCGCTTGGCATCATACCTTGTTAGCCCAAGCATACAGGTGCGTCACGTTACGCATCAGTCGAGTCACGCTGGTAGGGGCTGCACTCGAGACACGTAAGATGAAGGAAGTGCACGGGCTCATCGTCGAAATATTCCTAGGCAGAATTCGCTCGTTTCGTTGACGGAAGCCCTGGACTCTGCCATTCTTCCAACAGTCTAAGGAGGGAAGTTATGGCTCACAAGAAAGAGAGTGAACGAAGGGTTGCGGTTGTTGGACTTGGTTATGTCGGCCTTCCTATCGCCGTTGCATTCGGCAAACGCGGTAAGGTCATCGGGTTCGATATCAATAAAACGAAGATCGACGAGCTGTTAAGGGGTTTTGACCGAACCGGGGAAGTGTCGGCCGCTGATCTTAAAGCCTGTCAGGTGGAGTATACATCGGAGCCCACCGATCTCAAGGCAGCAGACTTCATCATTGTAGCCGTTCCAACTCCGATTAATGAAGCACTCCAGCCCGATCTCAAAGCCCTGCGAATGTCCTCGGAACTGATCGGCAAACATCTGTCGCCTGGAACGATCGTTGTCTATGAGTCCACGGTATACCCGGGAGTCACAGAGGAGATTTGCCTCCCCATTTTAGAGAAGCTTTCCGGCCTCAAAGCAGGAGTGGACTTCAAGGTTGGATACTCACCCGAACGCATTAATCCTGGGGATAAGGAACATACACTCGAGAAGATCGTTAAAGTCGTTTCGGCTCAGGACGCGGAATCGCTCGAAATCGTTGCGAATACCTACGGACTCATCGTGAAGGCCGGGGTCCATCGCGCTTCAAGTATCAAGGTCGCAGAAGCAGCCAAGGTGATCGAGAACACACAGCGCGATCTGAACATTGCCCTGATGAACGAGTTGGCGCTCATCTTTCATCGTCTGGGAATCGATACCAAGTCGGTCCTTGAAGCTGCGGGCACGAAGTGGAACTTTCTGAAATTTTTCCCCGGGTTAGTCGGCGGACATTGTATCGGTGTAGATCCCTATTATCTCACCGCGAAGGCAGAATCGGTTGGATACCATCCACAAGTGATCCTGGCTGGCCGGCGGATCAATAACGGCATGGGAAAGTTTGTCGCGGAACAAACGATGAAGCAGCTCAGCCAGCTTGCCCGCCCTGTCAAGGAGCTTAAGGTGGCAGTCTTAGGCCTCACGTTCAAGGAGAATGTGCCGGATCTTCGCAATAGTAAAGTGCCTGAAATCATTCAAGAGCTGCGCGAGTACGGGGTTCAGGTGTCGGTGCATGATCCGATCGCAGAACCAGAGGAGGCAGTCGCCGAATACGGCATCCATTTGCAGCAGTGGAACGAGCTGAAGAACGTCGATGGGCTGGTTATTGCGGTGGCCCACCGCACCTATACGGAGATGGGCCTGCAGGAATTGCTCAAGCCGCTTCGAAATCAGCAAGACGGGGTGGTTATTGATGTGAAGAGCCTGCTCGATCAGGAAAAACTACCAAAGACGCTCAAGTACTGGCGTCTGTAGCACCTGTCAGGAACAGCGCCTTTCTTAACAGGCGAAACCGTTTCCATCAGAACGCTTCGTTGGTCCGTCGAAGACTGGCAAGCCGGAATATCTTCTTGCCACGAGAGTAGGGGGACCAGCATTCAATGCCGGGTCCCATCCTTTTCCTTCCCTTCCCTATTCCCCGCACTCAATCGGTGAATCCGTAACTCCTGCCGGCATTTCCTCCCAGTATCCTATAAATTTCGTGGCATTCGCCCGTCGATAAGAGTACAAGTAGAATCATTCTATGCGTATCCTTGTTACAGGCGGAGCCGGGTTTCTCGGAAGCCATCTTTCTGCTCTGCTGCTGCATTCTGGGCATTCCGTGATCTGCATGGACAACCTCATCACGGGACGGGTTGAGAATATCGCCGATTTACTGGGGCACGAACGATTTTCTTTTGTCAAATACAATGTCTGCGATTATCTGCATATTGAAGGCCCCCTGGATGCGGTCATGCACTTTGCCTCACCTGCGAGTCCGCAAGATTATCTTGAATATCCTATTGCCACCCTGAAGGTCGGCGCCCTGGGCACGCATAAGGCTCTTGGCCTAGCCAAGGTGAAGGGTGCGAGGTTTCTCTTGGCCAGCACGTCGGAAGTCTATGGGGACCCGCTTGTGAGTCCTCAACCTGAATCCTACTGGGGGAATGTGAATCCCATCAGTCCCCGGGGCGTGTATGACGAGGCCAAGCGTTTTGCAGAAGCCCTTACGATGGCCTATCACCGCTATCATGCAGTCGATACGAGGATCGTGCGCATTTTCAATACGTTTGGACCACATATGCGTCCGAACGATGGGCGTGTCGTGTCGAATTTCATTGTCCAGGCGCTTCAGGGGAAACCATTGAGTGTCTTCGGCGATGGGTCTCAGACCAGGAGTTTTTGTTACGTGGATGACCTTGTCCGTGGTATCACGGGGTTGCTTTTTCTGGGTTCGGACAAGACGGTTGAGCAACGGACCGATCGTAAGTTCCTCGTTACCAGGAATGAGGGTGCCGACCAGTCCAGCATGCACGACCCAGTGAATCTTGGAAACCCGCGTGAGCTTACGGTTTTGGAGATTGCGAAATTAGTATTGGAGCTCACCGGCTCATCGAGCCAGATCACCTATCATCCGCTGCCTGCCGATGATCCCAAAGTCAGGCGACCCGATATCAGCCGGGCGCGGGCTCTACTAGAATGGGAACCTCAAGTAGAACTCGAGGACGCTCTCAGGCGCACGGTAGAATACTTCAGGAAGGTGATCTAGGAGCCCGTCTGGTTTCTCGTGTTTATATTGGTCTGTTTGGTTTGTTGGGTTGAGCTCGACTAACCAGACGAGCAAAACAAGCCAAATAAACCGGATCAACCTTTCCCCCGCCTTGACCGCGCTGAAATCCCCGCTGTATCCTGTCCTTGTCCCTCATGTCATGGGGTAAGAGTCGTTGCTATGCTCTCTGAACAAAATAACCAGGCGGAAGCTTCGGTCACGTCAATCGAATCGGCTGGCGCAGAAGTCATTCCCCCCATTCCACTTCCAGAGTACGTTAATGGATTGGTCACGCGGGCTAAACAAGCTGCGGGCCGGCTGGCTACACTTCCGACTCTGGTGAAGAACCGGGCTCTTCTTGCAATGGCAGAGGCGCTGGAAGAGCAAAAAGATGCGCTCCGTGCCGCGAACGATCTGGATCTGGAGGCCTTCGGGTCTGTGCCAGGGAAGCAGACAATGGCGGATCGGCTGCGCCTGACGGCGGAGAGGATTGTCGAAATGGCGGTAGGCCTGCGCGAGGTGGCTGCGCTTCCTGATCCCCTCGGTGATATGTCGAAGATGTGGACAAGACCGAATGGGATGCAGGTCGGGCGCGTGCGGGTGCCAATCGGCGTCATCGGGATTATTTATGAGTCCCGCCCGAATGTGACGGCTGATTCCGCGGCCCTCTGTTTGAAATCCGGTAACGCCTGCGTGCTTCGAGGAGGGAGTGAGGCAATCCATTCCAATACGGCAATTGCGACGATACTCTCGGAAGCAGCAGAGAAATCCGGTGTCCCGGGCGGAGCCATCAGCTTTGTCACGCGGCCTGATCGTGATCTGATTCCCCTTCTTCTCAAACAGGATCGCTATATCGATCTGATCATCCCGCGAGGCGGCGAATCCCTCATGCGCGTCGTGACCGAACATGCCACGATTCCCGTGATGAAACATGACGCCGGTGTCTGTCACATCTATGTTGATGCCGATGCCGATCCCGCCATGGCGGAGCGGGTCTGTTTCAACGCGAAGGTGCAGCGGCCGTCGACCTGTAACGCAATGGAGACTCTCTTAGTCCATCAGGGCATCGCGCGCCAGTGGCTGGCTCCCTTCATCGATAAGTTGGTGGCGGCCAAGGTTGAGGTGCGCGGCTGCGAAAAAACCTGCCAGCTGTCATCGTCGGCCAAACCGGCGGGCGATGATGATTATGGAAAAGAGTTCCTCAACCTCACCGTTGCGGTAAAAGTAGTTAAGAATGTCGATGAGGCGATGGAACATATTGCCAAGTATGGCTCTCACCATACAGAAGCCATCGTGACAGCCGATTATCCGAAGGCCATGCGGTTCCTGCGTGAAGTTGACGCCAGCGCCGTCTTGGTCAATGCTTCGACCAGGTTGAACGACGGTTATCAATTCGGGCTGGGAGCGGAAATCGGGATCAGTACATCCCGTATCCACGCCCGAGGTCCGATGGGACTGGAAGAATTGACCTGCTTTAAGTATATCGTCATGGGGAGCGGGCAAGTCCGCGAGTAAACAGGCTGCTGAAACAGGCCCCCAACTTCGTTCTCAGTCGTTCAAACCCCTCAACGTACCGATTTGAGGATACTTGAGGCAAAACGACTATCCGCTCGCATTTGATCGAAGCGAGCGGTTCAAGCGAAGCTTGGTATGTACCTCCTCGGGGTTCTCTCTCCTTGTGGCCTCGTTGGCTGACCTGTTTGAGCAGCCCGCAGCATAATTGAGACCATTTCTTGTGAATCCCTCAGCGCTCGCCAACCCCGGTAACATCAGCTTCTCCGGAAATCAAATGTTTGCTCGCGATCTTGCCGCAGCTGGTGGCCGTTGCGTCAAACAACCAACTGGGCACCTCGTGTTCTATCGCTCGGATGGTCGCCGGTTTCTTGCGACCGATCCAGAAGGGAATCCATTGCATGAATGCGAGTGGGGGACAGATGCCATAGGCAATGTGGTTCTCTGTCGTGCTCGGGTGCGTCTGGATTGGGATTGCTGGGTCGGGTTGAAGCCGGCTAGTTTGGTCAATGAAACTAGCCTCAATCTAACCAGTAAGCGCGGTTGGCAGCTTCTCAAGGCCGATGATTTGCGTGCGATGGCTGCGCAGGCGCTTCGTGTCACGATCGAGGATGTGCGATTCTTCTATCGGGATGAGGATCTTCGGATCGAGCCGACAGGGCGGGCGACCATCCGTCAGCGCAAAGATGCGCTCTATGTGCTTCAGGACGGAGGGTTCGAGCAGGCCCGCTTCATGGCCTGTATGGGAGCCATGAATTGGTCCTCTCTCGACTTTCTGCCGGTGGTCGAACTCTTTAAGTCGCTCTTACCGGGAACTGGCTCTGCGGTGTTTGAATTGATTCGCGGGCTCTACGATGATCAGAACGAAGGGAAGCCGAGTGCTCGACCCTTGCGATATAGAGGTATTCCCCCCTATCCCTCGGAAGCAGCATTCAGGCTGTTTAGTAATTTCTTTACCCCTCAGGCGCCCGAGAGGAATGACCCCTTCACGATCTTTATGAATCGGGAACGGTCCGGTCAAGTGATCTGGTTACCGGCGGCCACGATGCCAGTTCGATATTTTGATCAACGCGCGGGGGCTTGTTTCACGATCCAAGACAATAAGCTATATAAGGTGACGGTCGCATCAGATCCCTCGGGGCTATCCTATGCGAGCCAGCAAGGCCGTCGATTTGTTCCTTACGATCGGAGCGCGGAGGTTGTTGGAGAACAGGTTATCCTGAAGAATCGAGATCGAGAAACTACGTTGGCTGCGCCCCTACTGCAGGGGAATCTACGAGAGACTGGTGGGCCAGTGGCTATGAGCCCAGTCGACTGGCGGTCGGTCTTTGTCCAGGGGGTTCCGACTATCCTTCCAGCAGAAGCCTATGGAGCGGTATTGCTCTATCCGGAAGACGGGTCTGAAATCGGTGAATATTCGGCGCAGCCATTCGTGGCTGATTACATACAGGATATTGGTGAACAGGATCGGGAGATTGGAACGGTGCTCTCGAGAGCTGAGCACGTGTTCATCGAGAATGGCGATGCCGTGGTTGCGACCTGCATCACGTTTGATCGCGTGAGAGACTATACAGTGCTGGTCCGGCGTCCAGCCTATGCGCAAAAGCAGGCACAACAACTCTGGAGCGTCTGTGCGGAGTTACAGCGGTGGGATTGGCTCTCACATATCCGATTCGTTTCGGACGGGGAGACATGCAATCAAGGGGCGCAGGGCTCCTATGACTTGGTCTACCATTGGGTGCCCTACGATAGCGCAGATATATCGAGCAGCCTGGACAACCGAATGAAGATGATCAGCCAATTGCTTCGGACGGGAGGCCATGCATTTGTCATCGGTCCGGCACAGTTGGGTCCCCAGGGGCTATCTAAAGGACTCCATATCTGCTGGGAAGAACTGGTCGAACAGCTCCCTACGTTTCGGATGCATCGCACGATCTTGCCACAAGCAAGGCTGAGGGCCGGTCTTACGCTATTCCACATGAAGAAGGTCTAGCAGAATACTGAAAAAGTCCGCCAGCAGGGGGATGGGTGGCCTGGTTGGTCCCCCGTGCTCACGGAACCCCCACGATGAAGCAGTGGTCGTTCGACGTGCGCAGTTGGGGACCAAGCCAGGCCACCCCTTGAAAGAAGGTAACGAGCGAGCTTGGAAGGATCATCTTTGATCATTCGCTGCGGCCTTGCCCGAGGAAAGGCGGGTCTTGGCGCGCCGGGGTGGGTGGGTGAGAAGCCTGGCCTGTCTGAGCATCCTGTGGGAAAGTCTCCTGGTGGTTACATGTCCGCGATGTCGCAGATGAATTAGGTTGATGAGATGAACGAACCGACTCCCGAACAGATTGGCGGTGAGGAGCCGAGCGACAGGATCGTTATCTATTGGGAACGGGAATATTCGACTGCCATTCCGCCTGAACGACTGAAGCTCGATTTCATGCCGCACCGGCCGCTGTTGTCGGGGATGTCGCTGGGCGAGCAGCGGGCTGTGGCGGCTGAGGGTTACAAAGTGATCCCGGACGATTGTGGACCGGTCCGAACGGTAGGCCAGTACGGCTGGCTTATCCGGTCTCCGGCGGACTGTAAGATCCGCCGGACAGCCGATGGGGTCAAGTGGCAAGCGCCGCCGATCCTGCCGGAAGAGCGGCTTCTCGGCTACAAGTCGTTTTCTGGAACCTATGTCGATTTGATCCTAAACAGCGGGTATCCCAAGCTCTGCTGCGGCATCCGGTTCTACTATCCGAAGCGGGTGGGATTGATGATGAAGGATCTGCCGAACCACTTCTATCACTATCCCGAGCGGACATTTCTCGTATGGGAGGGAGTGAAGACTCAAGAGTATAAACGCACACCGAATATGTACGACTGGCTTCCTGGCTATGACGCCTTCACTGCCAACTTTCTGTTGCAACTTACCAAGCCGACGACGATTAAACGTGGAGATCCGATCGGCATCGTCGTTCCAGTGCTTCTCCCAAAACAATTTGTATTAGAAGAGCTCACTCGGCGCGGGTGACCATTTAGGGGGAGATGGTTTCCATCCGATTGTCCCCACTAAAGCGAAACAAGCGAGACTGGCAGGAAAAGCGCGACTCGACGGTCGGGGTTCGAAGGTCCGAACATTTCAGCCTTCAGCCTGAACCCCTGAGCAGGCGCGTTCTTCCAGCTTGACAGGGTTCCTCTGGCCCCAGTAAGATACGGGAACCTTTAATGCTCATCCTGCGAGGTGAGTAAGGAGTGTCCATGGGTGTCAGTCAGGTCTGTGTCTGTCGACACAACACAGTAACCTTCTCGTCGGATTCCGATGGGAGGGTTTTTTTATGCCAAAAAGCTGGAATAACGCGTTCAGCCATCACCAGTCAGCCTTCAGCTTGTTGTCTGCTGATTCATGAACTGAAAGCTGATGTCTGAGAGCTATTAGCTGAGTCGGCCATACATATGCCAATGAGTAGCGGCGAACAAAAAGAACGACGGGAGGAAAAACTAGTAATGGACGCGGGAGACATCGCCCGGGGGCTTACCCGCATTGCCCATGAAATTCTCGAACGCAATAAGGGTGTACAGGCGCTTGGATTGGTTGGGATTCGGACCGGGGGAGTGTATCTAGCCCATCGACTGGTGAAACGCATTCAGGAGATTGAGTCGGCATCGGTGCCGATCGGCGAATTGGACATTACCCTCTATCGGGATGACCTCTCCTTAAGGAAGGAACAACCGATTCTTCGTAAGACGTCGGTCCCGTTCGATATTTCCGACAAGATCATTGTCTTGGTCGACGACGTGCTGTTTACCGGGCGAACCATTCGCGCCGCGATGGATGGATTGATCGATCTGGGGCGACCGGCAGAGATTCAACTGGCCGTCCTCGTCGACCGGGGCCATCGTCAGTTGCCGATTAAAGCCAACTACATCGGCAAAAACCTCCCCACTGCTCGTGAAGAAAAGGTCCAGGTTCTGCTTGAAGAATCGGGTGAGGATGACCGGGTGGTTATCTTAAAGCCGTGAAGCGGAGTATGCCATGAGTCTCAAACGGAAAGATCTCTTGAGCCTAGCCCCTCTGTCGGTGGATGAGATCAGATTACTGTTAGAGACGGCTGATTCGTTCAAGGAAGTGACAGGCCGGGAAATCAAGAAGGTTCCGGCACTTCGGGGCCGCACCGTGGTGAATCTCTTCTTCGAGCCCAGTACCAGGACGCGCACTTCGTTCGAGTTGGCGGCAAAACGGTTGAGCGCAGATGTGATCAATTTCTCGCCGTCGTCGAGCAGCGTGGTCAAAGGAGAAACGTTACTGGACACCGCCCGCAATATTGAGGCGATGCAGGCGGATATTATTGTCTTGCGTCATCCCTCTGCAGGAGCGGCCGAGACCCTGGCTCGCGGGGTGAAGTCGTCTGTGATCAATGCAGGGGACGGGTGGCATGAGCATCCGACCCAAGGCCTCCTGGATTTGTATACGATTCGCGATCGTGGATTGTCGTTCGAGGGGCTTCGGGTGGCGATCATTGGAGACGTCGCGCATAGCCGTGTGGCGCGTTCGAACATTCACGCACTGGTGAAACTGGGGGCAGAGGTTCGTCTGGTAGGGCCGCCGACGATGATGCCTTTTGGGGTGGAAAAGCTCGGTGTGCGCGTCTACTACAATTTCGACGAAGCATTGCGCGGTGTGCAGGTCATTATGATGCTGCGATTGCAGCTCGAACGGCAGGGGATTGCGCTCTTTCCAACCATCCGTGAATATGCGCGACTCTACGGGTTAACGGCCGAGCGGGTCAGGTTGGCTGACCCAGGGGCGATTGTGATGCATCCAGGTCCGATCAATCGCGGGGTCGAGATTGCTCCGGATGTGGCCGATAGTTTGTCGTCGGTCATTCTGGATCAGGTTGCGAACGGCGTAGCAGTCCGCATGGGTATCCTATATCTATTGTCAGGAGCAAGCTGAATCGTGGCCATTCACATTACAGGCGGGCACGTCATCGATCCCGGACGGTTTAGCGGTATGGCCGATGTGCTGATCGATGATGGGCGGATCATCGCGGTGGGATCTCACCTCAAAGTTCCGGCTGGGGTCACGAAGATCGATGCCACGGGTCAACTAGTTCTTCCCGGCTTCGTTGATCTTCACGTCCACTTTAGGGAGCCGGGTTTCGAATACAAAGAGTCGATCCAGAGTGGGGCGGCGGCGGCAGTGGCAGGGGGGTTCACATCGGTCTGCTGCATGCCCAATACGAATCCGGTCAATGACAATCAAGCGATTACGGAATTTATGCTGGATCGTGCACGAGCGGCCGGATTGGCGAATGTATTTCCGATCGGCGCGATTACGAAAGGTTCGGAAGGAAAGGAACTGGCGGAGATCGGCGACTTGCATCGTGCCGGTTGTGTCGCGATTTCCGATGACGGAAAGCCGGTGATGAACAGTCTGGTCATGCGAAGAGCGATGGAATATGCGTTGGCCTTCGACGTGCCGGTCGTCGATCACTGTGAAGACCTCCATCTTGCCGAGGGAGGCTGTATGAACGAAGGGGCCATTTCCACCGAGCTGGGTCTTCCCGGTATGCCCGCGGCGGCAGAAGATGTGATGGTCGCTCGTAATGTCGCACTGGCGGAACTCACTGGAGCTCGGCTGCACCTGGCGCATATCAGCACGGTAGGATCTGTCCGGATGGTGCGGGAGGCCAAGTCCCGCGGACTCAAAGTCACGGCTGAAGCCTGTCCCCATCACTTTACCATCACGGAAGAAGTGGTCCGCGGCTATAATACCTCTGCCAAAATGAATCCGCCGCTGCGGACGTGGAAGGATGTGCAAGCGATCAAGGAAGGTCTTCGCGACGGCACGATCGATGTCATCGCCACGGACCATGCTCCGCATGCGACACAGGAAAAGCAACTAGGATTCACGGAGGCGCCATTCGGTATCGTCGGATTGGAGACAGCCCTCCCCTTGACCTTTGCGCTGGTCGACGAGGGCGTCTTATCGTTGGAGGCCGCTGTTGATAGATTGAGCACCGCGCCGGCCAAGGTCTTTGGATTGTCCAAAGGCACGTTGGCAGTCGGGGTTGATGCGGATGTGGTGATCGTCGACCAGCAGGAACAGTGGGAGGTGGATCCCGCTAAGTTTCGCTCAAAGAGCCGAAACACGCCGTTTGCCGGATGGAAGGTGAAGGGACGGGTGACGACGACGATTGTGGGTGGCCGAGTGGTATTCAAGGCCGGTTTGGCGGAGCCCTAATGCGATGCGGCGCATGTCCCGCTGGGGAATGATTTGTTGCCTCACGCTTGAATGGCTGGCGTTGGGCATATGGGTCGGCGGTCTGCTGGTACTTATCGGGGCGGTCATTCCAGCAGTCTTCAATACGTTCGGTGGTCAGGATATAGGCGGATTGTTTCTGACCCAGGCATTTGAAGGCTATAATCGTTTCGTGATCGGTGCGGTGACGATCCTGTGTGCCGCCGCATGGTACCGCTGGTGGAGCGGCGATCAGGCAGTAGCAGTCAGTCGGGGTGAGTTGGCGCTGTTGGCAGGTATGGTGTTGATCGCCGGCATCATTGTCGTTGTTCTGCATCCCTATGCGTCATCGCTACAAGCTCAGGCTTTCGCGGTGAAGGAAGAGGCTGCAAGGAAGGCGGCCTTCGAGGCTCTGTTTCGCGTTCTTTTACCAGTTCGGTTGATCTATATGGTTAATCTTGCTATGGGAATCTTACTGATTGGCATCAGGTCCAGCCTTTCTCTTTCTCGAGAGAAGATATCCACATGAAAAAGGCATTGTTGGCATTGGCGGATGGCACGCTCTTCGAAGGTCGAGCCCTCGGGTACGAGGGTGAGACGGTGGGAGAAGTCGTATTTAACACGGCAATGACCGGCTACCAGGAAGTCTTGACCGATCCTTCGTACAAGGGACAAATCATCACGATGACCTCTCCCCATATTGGAAACTACGGTGTGACACCGGAGGATGCCGAGTCACGGCGTATTTGGGCCGAGGGGTTTATTGTGAAGGAGGCGAGCCAGCTTGCCAGCAATTGGCGCAGTCGACAGCAGTTGCAAGAGTATTTGCATGAGGCGAAGATCGTTGCCATCGAAGGGCTGGATACGAGGGCCCTCACCAGGCACCTGCGTGAACATGGCTCACAGCAGGGTCTGATCACCCACGGGGGAGGGGATTCACGCCTAGCCGTCGAGAAGGCACAGGCAGCTCCCAGCATCATGGGCCGGGACTTGGCGACGGAGGTTACTTGTGACAGGGCATATCAATGGGTGGAGAGTGCAGGGCAGTGGGCTCTCTCGCGTAACGACAGGGCTGGGATTGGCGCGACCAGGCGTTGGCATGTCGTTGCCTATGATTTCGGGGTGAAACTGAATATTCTTCGCCGGCTTGTCGATGTCGGGTGTGATGTGACTGTTGTGCCGGCTTCGACGACTGCGGAGCAAGTCGAAGCCCTGAAACCTGATGGAATTTTTCTGTCGAACGGTCCGGGGGATCCGGAGGGAGTGCCCTACGCAGTTGAGGCAGTGCGCCGGTTAATCGGGTACCGTCCGATCTTTGGCATCTGTTTAGGGCATCAGATTCTCGGTCTCGCGCTGGGTCTTAAAACCTACAAATTAAAGTTTGGCCACCACGGGGCAAATCATCCAGTCACGGATCTTCGTACAAGAAAAGTCGAGATTACGTCGCAAAACCACAATTTCGCGGTACAGGTCGTCTCTCCAATCAACAGGATTCCGGATCACCTTCCCCTGATCGACACGGTCTACGGTCAGGTTGCGGTGACACATCTCAGTCTAAACGATCACTCGATCGAAGGGTTGGCCTGTGCTGATCGTCCGGTGTTTTCGGTGCAGTATCACCCGGAGGCGTCTCCCGGTCCCCACGACTCTGCCTATTTATTCACTCAGTTTACTCAATTGATGGAGAAACAGCATGCGTAAGGTTTATTCGACACTCTGCCTAGTCTGCGTCCTTGCAGCCGCCAGCCTGCAGTCCGGGTGCATCACGGTCAACCTGATCGAACCATCAGGCCCGATCAAAGAAATGCAACTCAGCGGCACGGGCGATGGAAAAGTGTTGTTGCTGGATCTGTCGGGTGTGATTAGTGGACAAGGTAAGGATGGTCTTGTTCCGCAGCCGAATATGTTGGCCACGTTCAAGGAAGAGCTGACGAGGGCTTCGAAGGACGACAAGATCAAAGCCGTAGTCGTTCGCATCAACAGTCCAGGCGGAACCGTGACGGCCTCTGACATCCTGTATCACGAGTTGCGGGAATTCAAAATCAAGAGAAAGATTCCCGTGATTGCCTCGATGATGGATGTGGCGGCATCAGGAGGCTACTACCTCGCCATGGCGACAGACAGTATTTTGGTTCATCCCTCCACTGTGACGGGCAGTATCGGTGTCATTATGTTGACGGTCAATGCCAGGGGCTTGCTTGAAAAAGTGGGAGTCGAAGCCAGCGCGATCACGTCAGGACCGCGCAAGGACATGGGCTCACCCTTTCGGGTCATGACTGCTGAGGAGCGAGGGATCTTTCAAAGCGTGATTGACTCGTTCTATCAACGGTTTTTGGCAGTGGTACAGGAAGGACGCCCCCACCTGTCCCCTGAACAAATTAAGAAGCTGGCCGATGGGCGGATCTATTCTGGAGATCAGGCCAAAGCTGCAGGCCTTGTCGATGAAATCGGGTATCTTGATGACGCGATCGAGGTGGCCAAGAGGAAGGCTGGTTTGACGGAGGCGCGGGTGGTGACCTATGGGCATCGGGGAGAATATAAGAATAATATCTACTCCCGCCTCTTCGGGGCGAGTCCTGGCATCGCAGGGTTAGCCGATATTGATGTATTGTCGATGGTGCGGGGTGGAACGCCGCAGTTCATGTATCTTTGGATGCCCTGACAGGAGTTTCGCATTGAGTGCGGGAGCGATTCATTTGCCGAAGTAGGACTGCAATGACTCAATCAGCAGATCGCGCGATGGGCAACGTCTTCGCGACCGCGGTCGGACGTCGGGCGATGCTGGCTCTGGGCGCGCAGGGGGCGGTGGGGCTCTGTGCGGCCCTCGGGATTGGGACGGCCATGAGTCTGTTCGGCAGCTTGACCGGTTGTTACCGGGCGCCTGGCACGGCCCGCGATCAGGTGATTTTTTTCTCCGAAGAGAAAGAATTGCAACTCGGATTGGACGCATTCCGCCAGGTTTTAAGGGCTGCCCCCCTCAGCGACAATGTGGAAGTGAATGAGCTGGTGCACCGCGTGGGGCGAAACATTGCTGAAGCAGCCAACAAACCGGAGTACCAGTGGGAGTTTGCGGTCATTCAAGACGACAAGATGGTCAATGCCTTTGCGCTGCCAGGCGGGAAAGTCGCCGTCTTCACCGGGATTCTCAAGCATACGAAAGACGATGCTGGTTTGGCGACGGTGATGGGACATGAAGTCGCGCATGCGTTGCAGCGCCACGGGGTGGAGCGGATGAGCCGGAGTATTTTGGACCAGATCGCACAATTGGGCGCACTGGGTGCGGCGGCGACGGGAAACGTCAATGCCGGTGCGGTCCAGGGCCTGTTGGGGGCTTATGGGGTCAATGTGTCGTTACCCTTTAATCGAAAACAAGAATCGGAGGCCGACTACATCGGGCTTCGATTGATGGCGGAGGCTGGATACGATCCTCGTGCAGCAGTGCCGTTCTGGGAACGCATGAGCGGCTGTCCCAGGGAGATGATCGGTAAGCTCTGTTTTCGCTCGCAGCAAGCGGTACCGGAGTTCCTTTCCACCCATCCTTCCGACTTGACACGTATCAATCAGATCGAAGCCTGGTTGCCCGAGGCGCTCCAGCACTATCATGGCCCGGGGGGCGGGCCGGTTCCACCGGCGCCTGCACCATACCGTCCGAAGATTGGGCCAATGCCACAAACCAGCTAGCCGATCCTGAAACGAGGTCGCTGTGCCAAAACGAACAGATATCAAGTCCATTTTGTTGATCGGGTCCGGGCCGATCGTGATCGGCCAGGCCTGCGAGTTTGACTATTCCGGCACCCAGGCCTGTAAGGCCCTCAAAGAAGAGGGGTACCGGGTGATTCTCATCAACAGCAACCCTGCGACGATCATGACCGATCCCGAATTGGCCGATCGGACCTATGTGGAGCCGATCACGGTCGAGGTGGTCGAGAAAGTGATCGAGCGGGAACGCCCCGATGCCCTACTCCCGACCATGGGAGGACAGACCGCATTGAATACGACCATGGGATTGGTCAAGCGGGGCACATTGGAAAAATATGGGGTCGCCTTGATCGGCGCATCTGCCGAGGCCATTCATAAGGCCGAGGATCGTGAAGCTTTCAAACATGCCATGCAGCGGATTGGGTTGCGAGTACCGGCCAGCGGTACGGCGCATACCCGTGAGGAGGCCATCAAGATCCTCGATCAGATCGGATTTCCGGCGATCGTTCGGCCATCGTTCACCATGGGCGGTACCGGTGGAAATATCGCGTACAACCGGGAAGAATTCGAGAAGATTGTCGAGTGGGGCCTCGCGATGAGTCCTGTCGGTCAGCTCTTGATCGAAGAATCTCTGATCGGATGGAAAGAATACGAGTTAGAGGTGATGCGGGACCTCAAAGACAATGTCGTCATTGTTTGTCCGATCGAAAATCTGGACCCGATGGGGGTGCACACGGGTGACAGTATCACGGTAGCGCCGGCCATGACACTTTCGGACAAAGAATATCAACGGATGCGGGATGCTGCAGTGGGGATTATGCGTGAGATCGGCGTCGATACCGGAGGGTCGAATGTCCAATTCGGCCTGAATCCTCAGGACGGTGATATGGTGGTCATCGAAATGAATCCGCGTGTATCGAGGAGTTCCGCCCTCGCTTCGAAAG
Organism: Nitrospirota bacterium; assembly: GCA_016219645.1. Lineage (NCBI taxonomy): Bacteria > Pseudomonadati > Nitrospirota > Nitrospirota bacterium. The sequence continues at coordinate 5,004 of JACRLR010000056.1, read as the reverse complement.
CGACGGGGTTTCCCATCGCCAAGATTGCGGCGAAACTTGCCGTGGGCTACACGTTGGATGAAATCACCAACGACATCACCGGGGTGACGAAAGCCTCCTTTGAGCCCACGATCGATTATGTGGTGGTCAAGATCCCCCGCTTTGCTTTTCAGAAGTTCCGAGGTGCCGACCCCACCCTTACGACGCAGATGAAATCGGTGGGTGAAGTGATGGCCATAGGGCGGACCTTCAAAGAGTCCTTGCAGAAGGCGATTCGATCACTGGAATTGAATTTGAACGGGCTCTCCTCACGGGAAGGCTTGGATCGTGGCATTCCTGAAGGGATCGATCGCCAGCTGGTATTAGAGTCGGTACGCCAACATCTGCGGACCCCGATTGCCGAGCGGTTGTGGCATGTGGCGGATGCCATGCGTCTAGGCATATCGAATGAAGACCTGTTTGCCCTCACGAAAATCGATCCCTGGTTCCTGGAGCAGATCCGAGATCTGATGCAATTTGAAGCCCTGCTGGTGGGCCAGAGAGAAAAGAATCCAGCCACCCTAGAGGAGTCGCTACTATGGGAGGGCAAGGAGCTTGGTTTTTCAGACGACCGTATCGCAGAACTTATTGGGACCGCTGCTGCCTCGATCCGGAAGCAGCGGATTGGAGACGGTCAGAGCAGAAGAAGGGTGACCTACAAACGAGTCGACACCTGTGCCGCAGAGTTTGAAGCCCATACTCCGTATCTCTATTCGACGTACGGGCGCGAATGTGAGGCTCGTCCGACAGATCGGAAGAAGGTGATCATTCTGGGTGGGGGGCCGAATCGTATCGGGCAGGGCATCGAATTCGACTACTGTTGTGTCCATGCGGCCATGGCCCTTCGTGAGGAGGGTATCGAGTCGATTATGGTGAATTGTAATCCCGAGACGGTGAGCACCGACTACGACATCTCGGACCGACTCTATTTTGAGCCGTTGACGGAGGAGGATGTGCTCAACATCGTGGAGTGCGAACAGCCATTGGGCGTCGTGTTGCAGTTCGGCGGGCAGACGCCCCTCAAGCTCGCGCTTCCCTTATCCAAGGCCGGAGTGAAAATTCTGGGGACGAGTCCCGAGGCCATCGATCGTGCAGAGGATCGAGAGCGGTTTCGTGACCTCTTGAATACGCTCGGGCTCCGCCAAGCGGAGAGTGGTATGGCCCGATCTGTAAGCGAGGCGGTTCGGATCGCCTCGCAGATCAGTTATCCGGTTATGGTGCGGCCTTCATATGTGTTGGGCGGACGATCCATGCAGATTGTCTACGATGAATCAGGCTTGCTGGAGTATATGGGATCGGCGGTCACAGCCTCGCCAAAACATCCCGTGCTGATCGATAAATATCTGTCGGATGCGATAGAAGTCGATGCCGATGCCATTTCTGACGGGAAGAACGTCGTGGTGGCCGGGATCATGGAACATATCGAAGAAGCCGGAGTGCATTCGGGAGACTCGGCTTGTTCATTGCCGCCCTATTCACTTGACCCAAAAGTGGTCGAGGAGATCCGCCGGCAAATGACGGCCTTGGCTCTGGAACTCGGCGTGATCGGCCTGATGAACGCGCAATTTGCCATTAAAGACCAGGTAGTCTATGTGCTGGAGGTCAACCCTCGAGGTTCACGCACCGTACCGTTCGTGAGTAAAGCGATCGGCGTGCCCCTCGCCAAGCTGGCCATGAAAACCATGGTAGGCAAGAGCCTTCCGGAGCTCGGGTTCATCAAAGCCCCCACTCCCGCTCACCTGTCCGTAAAGGAATCCGTGTTTCCATTTAATAAGTTCCCGGGGGTGGATGTCCTCTTGGGTCCGGAGATGAAGTCTACCGGGGAAGTGATGGGCATCGACCAGGATTTCGGATGGGCCTTCGCGAAGTCCCAAGCAGGAGCCGGCTCAACGTTGCCGAAGGGAGGCACGGCTTTTATCAGCGTGAAGGGGAGTGATCGTCCTGCAGCTCTGGAAGTTGTGCGACAGCTTCAACGGCTGGGTTTTACTGTTCAAGCCACGAGTGGAACGGCGGAGTATTTGCGTAACCATGGAGTCCAGGCTGAAACCGTGAACAAGGTCAAGGAAGGTCGTCCCCATATCGTAGACCATATCAAGAACGGGCAGGTCGCGTTGGTTGTCAACACCGTACGCACGGCAGCGTCACATGCCGATTCATTGTCGATCCGCCGCGAGGCGCTGAATAAGGGGCTGGCATACTATACGACGATCCGTGGGGCGCGGGCGGCGATTATGGGCATTGAAGCGATTCTCAAAAAAGAACTCACCATCCGGTCGTTGCAGGAATATCACCACCACTCGTAGGGGGCGCCTAGGCTATGCCGACACCGATTACGAAGAAGGGGCATGAAGCGCTCAAGGCCGAGCTCGATCGTTTGCGGAAAGTCGAACGCGCCAAGAATATCGAAGCCATTGCCGAGGCCCGTGCTCATGGCGATTTGAGCGAGAATGCGGAGTACGATGCGGCCAAAGAGCGACAGGGGTTCATCGAGTCGCGCATTGTGGAGTTGGAGTCGAAGCTGGCCGACGCGCGGATCATCGAAACCGCTGGCCGAACATCTGAGACCATCGTGTTCGGCGCTACGGTGCTCCTGATTGAACAGGAGTCGCAGTCAAAGCGTGAATACACGCTGGTGGGGCAGGATGAAGCCGATATGAAAGTGAACCGTATTTCGATTCAGTCTCCGGTCGGCAAGGCGCTAATTGGAAAGCGAGTGGGGGATTTCGTCGAGGTCAAGACCCCTGTCAAGATGGTCGAGTACGAAGTGGTAGAGATTCGTTTCGAGGAACTTTAATGTGCCGCATTCTCTGGGGCTCATCACGTTATTGACCGATTTCGGCGATCAAGACCCTTTCGTGGCGAGCATGAAAGGAGTCATCCTCACCATCAACCCCCAGGCGCGCTTCGTCGATCTTTCGCACCACGTGTCGCCCCACTCGATTGAAGAGGCCGCTTATCTCCTGAACTCCTGCTATCGGTATTTTCCTGAGGGTACAGTGCATGTCGCCGTCGTGGACCCTGGCGTCGGCAGCGCACGGCGCCCGCTCCTTGTCACAACCGCCAGCTATTATTTCCTCGGCCCTGATAACGGATTGTTTTCGTATGTCCTAGAGGATGAAGATGACGTGGAGGCCCGAGAGATCGAGAACCAACAGTACCGCCTCAAGTCCGTTGGGCATACGTTCGACGGTCGAGATCTGTTTGCACCCTCTGCCGCCTGGCTGTCGAAGGGAGTGCCGGCTTCATCGTTCGGCCAAGTCATCCATGATCCCATTAGGTTTTCGATCATTGAACCAAGCAGACAGGGCAACAGACTGGTAGGGCGGATCGAGCATGTTGATCGATTCGGCAATCTCATCTCGAATCTGACCCTGCAACACCTTGAAGAGATGCATCAGGTCACGAAATGCCGGCAATTGTCCATTCGGATAGGCGAACGGATCATTGAAGGCCTTGTCGTCAATTACAGCGAAGGGAAGACGGAGCAGCCGTCCGCGCTCATCAACAGCGACGGCCGACTGGAAATTTTCGTAAAGGAAGCGTCCGCTTCCGATCTTCTTAAGGTAGGAAAAGGCGCTCGAATCGAAGTCTCGTGAGCAGGAATCGCAAAGCGGGATGGCGCGGGGCTGGGGCTCATCCGCTCCCGCGCCTCCCGGAGCGACCCGTTCGGGGTCCGCTGAGCGGCAGCCTTCGGAAATTCCTTCGCAGACTCAGTCAGTTTCCGCTTTCCTTCTCAGCGGACCCTCGACGGGTCCCCGCTCCTCCGGCGACGTCCGCTCTGAAGCCCAGCCCCGCGCCATGAGGTATAGGGGTGCAAGACGTTTACCCTGGTCTGACATCGCCGCGATCTGTCAAAAAACTCCCGGTATATTTTCCTGTCTCCACCGCCATCGAAAACACAAGGGCGTTGCCTGCCTGCGACGAAACAATTCTCGCCCCGGTTATCTGCAGAAACGCAATGGACGTGCCGGCCTTTGCCGACAATGCATTTAGATCGTTCCCCGCTGCCTTGAGTTGAGCCAGGAGTGCGGATTGTGCGGATGCCAGTGGACCGTTCAGAACATGCGCATTCAATCCGATCGCTATTTCCACGATCTCAGTCGACATCGTTATCTCCTTATTGATGTGGGGGATGAAAAGGAGCGAATGACATATAGATGCTCAGAGGAACCCACACGAACGCCGCACCCGCCATCATCGACACGATCAACAAGACGGTGGTCGACAGGATTGACGAGGAGAACAGTGCTGAACTCACCCAATTGTTGAGGTAGTCCCTATACCGATCCCCCCCTCTCCACGAAGAAGCTGATCGGGAGTTCGTAACCAAACGCATACAGTAACGCTACTCCGACGAATCCGACCGCCAGACGTTCCTTGACTGAGAACCCTGTTTGTTGCCATCGTTCACACATGCCGCGGTACGACTCCTGGCCTATTATGTGGTTCACGAAGAACATGTAGTAGACCCAGTACATCCCCAGCAGGAGAGCACTAAGGACCGTGTACAGGATCATCACCTGTGCGGAAAACGGACGCTCGCTGAGTCGCGCGGCGGTTTCGAGCGCTCCGAGGGTGGGCTTGAGCTGCTCAATAAAGTTCAGCGCCCACAGGGGCGGTGCAGTCTGCATGACCGCGACAAAATACAGGCTGTATCCGAGAATCGCATGGGCAGAGATACTCACCAGTAACTGGCGCTGCACGGCAGACCCCGTGGGAGATAGATCTGGATTCGTCACAGCCATGGGCATCCTACTGTGCGCGCATCATGATCATGGATCGCTTCCAGATACACAAGCCCCTCAACTCGCCGGCTTGGTCGACGCTGGGGGGAAGAGAAAGGTATCAGCAACTGTCTTGAGATTTAGGCATGGTGTGCCCCCACTTCTTGCCAGGGCGTCCGATGTTTCAGCATCGCATTGAGAATCGTCAGCAACTTGCGCATGCAGGCGGTGAGTACCACTTTCTTCGCTTTCCCTGCTTGCT
>JACRLR010000055.1 GCA_016219645.1 Nitrospirota bacterium | reverse complement strand
TGCCGTTTACTGAGCGCAATTTCTTCGGCCATGAGACGTAACACTCTTCTGATCGTTTGTTCCTTCGCCGCATGGTCTCGTCCGGCCTCTACGGATCTCGTCGTCATGACAAGCGACCCAAAGACCATGGCGCCGATCATGCCCAGCAAGGCTACAGCCACCAAGACCTCGACGAGCGTAAAGCCCGCGTCGGGTTTAGAAAGTGGAACGGCCGGCAAAGACATAGGTGCTGACCTCTAGTGATTCTTCCAGCTCGCCCCGCAGCCACGAGACTTTGATCCGGATCTCCCGAATCAACTCCAATGGAGTGGGGGCGATCGTCCGTTTCCATCTGTACCCGATCGCTCGTGGAACTGCTTGGATGGCGGTTTGGGCGCCAAGCGGGAGGTTCAGGAACTCTCCGCTGGTTTCCCCGATGGCATATTGTCCCGAGAGTTCGGTCTCCAATAGTTTCTCCTGGGCCAGCAGGGTGGCGGAGGTCAGTTCGGACGCTCTCTCTTGAAGGCCCAGGTCGAAATTTCTAAGGCCGAGAAGAATCGGGAGCGCGATCGCCAGCAGGGCGATGGCGAGTAGCACTTCGAGCAGCGTGAATCCATCTTCGTGAGGCGTGGTTCGATGTCCATCGTGGGCCATTGCAATCGACTACTGGTTCGGAAACAACCCTCTCTGCGAGGCTCCCGCCCCTCCTTGCTGGTTTGGCTTCAACAGCAACCGGACTCGGTCGGGGATGATGGGGTTCAGGGGAGGGTCGAGTCGTTCGTCGCTGACTCGAATTCCTCCTGTCAATGAATCGACCGCCAATCCCAAGAGATTGTTCTTCGCATCCGTCAGATACAGTGTGACCGGCTCAATCCGGCCATTGGCGAAGAAGGACACGTCGACTCGTCCGGAAAATCGTTTGTCTTGACCGATGGAGACCTCCGTAAATCGAATCGATTCCGGGAGCGAACGAGGGATCTTCCAGGCGGGATCAAGAGGGATTCGCTCCTCCTTGCCCTCCACCAGCATCATCCAGTAGGTTCCCTGATCGATGTCGAGGTAGAGCTTCAGGGGCTTTTGGCTTGTGGCCGCCAGCCCTTGAACGGTTCGAAGGACGCCGACCAGTT
>JACRLR010000054.1 GCA_016219645.1 Nitrospirota bacterium | reverse complement strand
TTCGCCATCCCCTTCTCCGCACTCACCTTCGTCAACGCCGCCGTCAACGTCGTCTTGCCATGGTCCACGTGCCCGATCGTCCCAATATTCACATGCGGCTTCCGCCGCTCATATTTCGCCTTCGCCATACCCGCCTCCGTTCGTCCTCACTCAAACGATTCGACTACTCACCACGATATTTCGCAATGATGGCCTCTGAAATCTGCCTGGGCACCGCCTCATATCGGTCGAACTCCATGCTATAGGTAGCTCGGCCCTGAGTACGGGACCGAAGGTCGGTCGCGTACCCGAACATTTCACTGAGTGGGACCAATGCATCGATGGCCTGCGCAGCAGCCCTGGCTTTCATGCCCTGGATCTTGCCTCGACGGCCGTTCAAATTGCCGATGACATCTCCCATAAAATCTTGAGGCACCACAACCTCTACCTTCATGATCGGTTCAAGCAATACAGGATCGGCTTTCTTACAGGCATCCAGGAAGGCCATTGAACCGGCGATCTTAAACGCCATTTCATTGGAGTCGACGTCGTGGAACGACCCGTCGATCACCGTGACCCGGACATCGCGAATCGGATATCCAGCGATCACACCGGAATCAAGCCGCTCCTTCACACCCTTTTCGATTGCCGGGATGAATTCTTTCGGGATAGAGCCACCGACAGTCTTGTTGATGAACTCCAACCCTTTGCCTGACTCGGCTGGTTCGACCGTCAGTACGACATGCCCGTACTGGCCACGACCGCCGGTCTGCTTGATGTACTTCGACTCCGCCTCAGCCTTCTTACGAATCGTTTCCCGAAAGGCCACCTCAGGCTTTCCGACGTTGGCTTCGACCTTGAATTCGCGCAGCATGCGATCCACGATGATTTCCAGATGCAGCTCTCCCATTCCGGCAATGATGGTCTGCGCGGTTTCTTCATCCGTCTTCACCCGGAATGACGGATCTTCCTGCGCCAACTTCTGGAGAGCGAACCCCATCTTTTCTTGATCTTGTTTGGTTTTTGGCTCAACCGCCATGGCGATGACCGGCTCAGGGAACTTCATCACTTCGAGCAAGACCGGCTGCTTTTCATCCGCCAGCGTGTCTCCTGTCGTTGCCCCTTTCAGGCCGACCGCCGCAACGATGTCACCCGCATAGGCCACATCGATGTCTTCCCGCTTGTTCGCGTGCATCTTTAATAAACGTCCGACTCGATCCTTCGTGCCCTTCGTCACATTCGCAACTGACGTTCCCGTCTTGAGCATCCCTGAATACACCCGGAGAAAGGTGAGCTGTCCTGCAAAGGGATCCGTCATGATCTTGAAGGCTAAGGCCGCAAACGGCTCACTATCCGATGGTCGTCGCTTGATTTCCTGTTCGGTATTCGGATCAATCCCGGTCACGGATTCGACATCAAGAGGGGAGGGAAGGAAATCCACAACTCCATCCAACAGTTGCTGGACACCCTTGTTCTTAAACGCCGATCCACACAAAACTGGAGTCATCTTCATCGAGAGCACGCCAGCTCGAATAGCTCGACGGATCTCCTCTTCCGTCAAGGGCAGACCGTTGAGATACTTCTCCATGGCCTGCTCGTCGAACTCAGCGACTGCGTCCAGCATTTTTTCGCGATACTCTTTGGCCCGCTCGAGCATATCGGCAGGAATATCGGCGACGACATATTTGGCTCCGAGCGTTTCGTCGTCATACACATAGGCCTTCATGGTCACGAGATCGATCGACCCTCTGAATTCAGACTCGCGGCCGATCGGAATCTGGATCGGCACCGGCTTGGCTCCCAATCGATCGATCATCGTCTGGACGCTGGCATAGAAATCTGCGCCGATCCGGTCCATCTTGTTCATGAACGCAATTCTCGGCACGCTATACTTATCCGCCTGACGCCAGACCGTCTCAGATTGCGGCTCAACCCCCTGTACGGAGTCAAACACTGCCACAGCCCCGTCGAGTACCCGAAGCGATCGCTCGACCTCAATCGTAAAGTCGACGTGCCCGGGGGTATCGATGATATTGACCCGATGGTCTCTCCAGAAACAGGTTGTCGCAGCAGCCGTAATCGTAATGCCGCGTTCTCTCTCCTGCTCCATCCAATCCATCGTCGCCGCACCTTCGTGCACCTCACCCAGCTTATGTGAGATCCCGGTGTAGAAGAGGATTCGTTCAGTCGTCGTCGTCTTCCCGGCATCGATGTGAGCCATGATGCCGATATTCCGAGTTTGCTCTAATGGTGCTTGACGAGCCACGTACTTCCCCCAAAAAATATATGCCGCAACCAAAGCCAGTGAATTGCTGCGACTCGCACAGACCCGCTTGAGCGGATCGCAGCACGGCTCAGCTGCAGCACAGAACGACGCTACCAGCGATAGTGCGCGAAGGCCTTGTTGGCTTCCGCCATTCGATGCACGTCTTCCCGCTTCTTAACCGCCGCCCCCGTATTGTTCGACGCATCCAGCAATTCAGCCGCAAGCTTCTCGCGCATACTCTTTCCGCCGCGAGTACGCGAATATTCCGCCAACCACCTGAGCGCAAGCGACATCCGGCGGGCCGGACGAATCTCTACCGGCACCTGATACGAGGCGCCCCCCACTCGTCGGGACTTCACCTCAACGACCGGCTTCACGTTATCAAGCGCCGCCCGAAACACTTTGAGCGGATCGTTGCCGGTCTTCTCCTGTATAACATCGAAGGCTCCGTAGCAAATGCGTTCGGCCGTACTCTTTTTTCCACCCGTCATCAGGATATTGAGAAACTTTCCGACGAGCTTATCCCGATATCGCACGTCAGGGAGAGGATCTCGGTGGTCTAAAAACCTAGTTCTTGGCATATGTCATTCACTCTTTCGATACCAATCGTTGGCAATCTTCCTACTTCGGGCGCTTCGCCCCATACTTCGAACGGCTCTGCTTTCGGTCCGCCACGCCAACGGCATCAAGAGCGCCTCTGACGATGTGATAGCGTACTCCAGGCAAGTCCTTCACGCGGCCGCCACGGACGAGCACGATAGAATGTTCTTGAAGGTTGTGGCCGACACCGGGGATATAGGTCGTCACTTCCATTCCATTCGTCAGCCGAACGCGCGCGACTTTCCGCAGCGCTGAGTTCGGCTTCTTTGGCGTCGAGGTATAGACACGAAGACAGACTCCGCGCTTCTGCGGACAGGACTTCAGTGCGGGGCTCTTCGTCTTCGCGTGCGCCAGCTGGCGACCTTTTCTGACTAACTGATTAATCGTGGGCATTAGTACTTCGCTCTCATTTTCGGTATAGTTTAACGCTCTTACTCAACCCATCAAGGGCAAAGCCTGAGGATTGTAGTGACCCTTGGTCTCTCTGTCAAGCCTGCTCCGGCGCCCCATGGATCAAGAGCGCGCAGGCTCACCCAATCCCGTCGCGACATTCTCTTGCGCAAGAGCTGCAACCTCTCCCTGGCCGACAACCACAGGCTCTGGCTTGGGACTTACAACGAAGGTATCCCGATACTCTTCAAAGCCGGTCCCGGCCGGAATCAAACGACCAACGATCACATTTTCTTTCAGCCCCAACAGATTATCGATGCGTCCGTTGATCGCTGCTTCCGTCAAGACACGCGTGGTCTCCTGGAATGAGGCCGCAGAAATAAAGCTATCCGTGGTCAACGCCGCCTTGGTAATACCGAGCAATACCGGCTTCCCAAGACCAGGCTGTCCACCCTTCGCCAATACTCGCTCATTCTCTTCATCAAATAGCATCTTACTGATTTGACTGCCGGGCAGGAACTCCGTATCGCCCGGATCTTCGATTCTGATCTTGCGCAACATCTGCCGCACAATGATCTCGATGTGCTTGTCGTTGATGGTCACACCTTGCAGCCGGTAGACATCCTGCACCTCGTCGACAAGATACTTCTGCAATTCGTTCGGGCCCAACACGTCGAGAATGTCGTGCGGATTGGCAGATCCATCCATCAAAGGCTCGCCAGCCCTGACCCAATCGCCCTCATGAACATTGACGTGCTTGCCTTTGGGGATGAAATATTCTTTCACATCCCCCATTTTGTTATTGACCAGCACTTTCCGCATGCCCTTCACGAAACCGTCGTAGGAGACTTCGCCATCGATCTCGCTGATGACGGCGGTTTCCTTCGGCTTTCGGGCCTCGAACAATTCAGCCACACGAGGCAAACCACCGGTAATATCTTTCGTCTTGGTCGTCTCACGGGGAATCTTGGCCAAGACATCACCGGGAGTGACCAGTTGGCCCTTCTCGACGAAGATGTGAGCCCCGACCGGAAGCAGATAGCGAGCCACGTTGGCCGCAGCTGCGACCTTCGCCGTCTTTCCACCCTCATCCTTGATCGAAACACGCGGGCGCAATGTCGCACCGCTATGTTCAACGATGACCTTACGGGAGAGGCCGGTGACTTCATCGAATTCTTCCTTCATGGATACACCTTCGATGATATCTCCATACGCCACTTTACCGCCGACCTCTGTGAGGATGGTCAAGGAGTAGGGATCCCATTCGACCAATTTCTGGCCCACTTCGACCCGGCCACCGTTCTTGATCTTGATCTTGGCGCCGTAGACGACCCCGTACTTCTCGCGCTCACGTCCTGTCTCATCGACAATGGCGATCTTTGCATTCCGATTCATGACAACCCATTCGCCCTCTTTATTCTGGACAGCAATCCCGGGATTAGGGAAGTCGGCATTCTTCTTGGCGTCGAAGCTCATGAACTTGATTGTCCCGGCATGCTTGGCTTCGGTCACAGTCTGCTCTACCACCTTGCTCGCGGTTCCACCGATGTGAAACGTCCGCATGGTCAACTGTGTTCCCGGTTCGCCGATCGACTGTGCCGCAATGACACCGACCGGCTCGCCTTTTTCGACCAGCCGTCCGCGGGCCAAATCCCGCCCATAGCAGGACCGACAGACGCCTCGGCGCGACTGACAGGTCAGCACAGAACGAATCTTGACATGATCGACTGCGGCCTCCACAATCGCCTTCGTCCGCTCCTCGTCGATCTCCTCATTGAACGAGACAATAATTTCACCCGTCACTGGATCGCGGATATCTTCTGCAGCCAACCGTCCCAACACCCGCTCTTCGATCGGCTGAATGATTTCACCACCCTCGACCAATGCACTCACGATGATGCCGTCGGTCGTGCCACAATCGATCTCGTTGATGATCACATCTTGCGCGATGTCCACCAATCGACGCGTGAGATAGCCGGAGTTGGCCGTCTTCAACGCTGTGTCGGCCAATCCCTTACGAGCGCCGTGGGTTGAAATGAAGTATTGCAACACGGTCAGCCCTTCGCGGAAGTTGGCGGTAATCGGGGTCTCGATGATTTCACCTGAGGGCTTCGCCATCAAACCTCGCATACCACCCAACTGGCGGATCTGCTGCGAGCTTCCTCTGGCGCCGGAATCCGCCATCATGAAGATCGGATTGAAAGCCTCAGCCTTGGTGGGATCGCCACCGGCGCCCAATTCCTTCATCATTTCATTGGCAATCTGCTCCGTCACATGGGCCCAGATATCGATCACCTTGTTATAACGCTCCCCGTTGGTGATCAGTCCCTCCGCATATTGCCGTTCGATCTCCGTCACCTCGTGCTGAGCCTTACCCAGCAGATCCTGTTTCTTGGTCGGAATATGCATATTGTCGATGCAGATCGAGATGCCGGCGCGCGTGGCATATTCAAACCCTGTATCCTTGACCTTATCGAGGAATGTGACCGTCTCACGGTGACCGCACTGGCGGTAGACCGTGTCGATCAGTTTGGTCATTTCCTTCTTGGTCATGAGCTTATTGGCGACGGAAAAAGGCAACCCTGGAGGGAGCACATCCGACAGGATGACTCGTCCGACGGTGGTCTGAACGAGGCTGCCCTCGATCCGCACCTTGATCCGAGCGTGCACATCCAATTCTCGCGAATCGAATGCAACACGCACTTCCTCCGGCGAACCGAACACTTTCCCCTCTCCCTTGCATCCTGCGCGCTCCTTGGTCAGCCAATAACAGCCGAGCACCATGTCCTGCGACGGCACCGCAATCGGCTTGCCGTTGGCGGGCGAGAGAATGTTATTGATCGACATCAGCAGCACGCGCGCCTCGACCTGCGCTTCGACCGAGAGCGGAACGTGAACCGCCATCTGGTCGCCGTCGAAATCCGCGTTGAATGCGGCGCAGACCAACGGATGCAGCCGGATGGCCTTCCCTTCAACCAACACTGGGTCGAACGCCTGGATACCAAGACGGTGCAACGTCGGCGCACGGTTCAGCAACACAGGATGTTCGCGAATCACCTCGTCAAGCACATCCCATACTTCAGGCCGTTCTTTTTCGACCAGGCGCTTGGCACTCTTGATCGTCGTCGCGGCACCGCGCTCTTCCAATTTGTGGAAGATAAAGGGCTTGAAGAGTTCGAGCGCCATTTTCTTGGGCAATCCACATTGGTGCAGGCGCAGCTCCGGCCCGACGACGATGACGGTTCTGCCTGAATAATCGACCCGTTTACCGAGCAGGTTTTGGCGAAAGCGACCCTGCTTTCCCTTCAACATGTCGCTCAAAGATTTGAGCGGCCGCTTGTTGGGTCCGCGAATCGCGCGACCGCGGCGCCCGTTGTCGAAGAGCGCATCAACCGCTTCCTGCAACATCCGCATTTCGTTTCGGATGATCACGCCCGGCGCTTTCAGTTCAATCAGGCGTTTCAATCGGTTATTCCGATTGATGACCCGGCGGTACAGATCGTTCAAATCGGAGGTCGCAAAACGTCCGCCGTCCAGCGGGACGAGCGGGCGCAATTCCGGTGGCAGCACCGGAATCACATCCATGATCATCCACTCGGGCATATTTCCAGACTTGCGGAACGCCTCGATGACTTTGAGTTGCTTCGCGTATTTTTTCTTCAAGGCTGCCGAGGCCGATGTCTTCGCCTTGGCCTTGATCTCGTCCCACTTGGCATTGATATCGATCTTGCGAAGCAACTCCCGAATGGCATCGGCGCCGATGCCGACTTTGTAGGAATCGGGACCGTATCCCGCGTTTTGAAGTTCGCGAATCTTTTCCTCGGATACCAGCTCCTTTTCCGTCAAATCCGTCGAGCCCGGATCGACACAGACGTAGCTTTCAAAGTAGAGGATCCGCTCTAATCCCTTCAGGCTCATGTCGAGGAGAGTGCCGATGCGGCTCGGCACGCCTTTGAGGAACCAAATGTGCGCAACCGGCGCCGCGAGCTCGATATGGCCCATGCGTTCCCGGCGGACTTTAGACTGAATGACCTCGACCCCGCACTTGTCACAGACGATTCCCCGGTGTTTCATGCGCTTGTATTTGCCACAGTTGCACTCCCAATCCTTGATCGGGCCGAAAATTTTCGCGCAGAACAATCCGTCTTTTTCCGGTTTGAACGACCGGTAATTGATGGTCTCCGGTTTCTTGACTTCGCCGTAGGACCATGACCGAATCTTCTCGGGTGATGCAATTCTGATCCGCATCGAGTCGAAAGACACCGCATCCCGCGGCTTTTCAAATAATGTATAGACGCCTTCCAAGGTAGTGACCTCCTCCGATACCGACCGTTACGGCCGGCACACAAATAGGTTAGTCTTGCGACTTGACCAGTTCGACGTCGAGCCCCAGACTCTGGAGCTCTTTGACCAGCACGTTGAACGACTCCGGCAATCCAGGCTCTAAGAACGGCTCACCTTTGACGATCGCTTCGTACATCCGCGATCGGCCCGGCACGTCATCCGATTTGACCGTCAGGAACTCTTGCAGCGTGGAAGCCGCGCCATAGGCCTGCAGCGCCCACACTTCCATTTCTCCCAGCCGCTGACCGCCGAATTGGGCCTTGCCGCCGAGCGGCTGTTGCGTGACGAGCGAATAGGGACCGATCGAGCGCGCGTGAATCTTGTCATCGACCAGGTGATGGAGCTTTAAGACATACATGTACCCAACCGTGACGGGGTTGCCGAACATTTCTCCGGTCCGGCCATCCATCAGCATCGTTTGCCCGCTGGTCGGCAGATTCGCTTTCTTGAGCAGTTCCTTGATCTCCGTTTCTGAGGCTCCATCGAACACCGGGCTCGCCACTTTGATCCCCAATGCCTTGGCCGCCCAACCTAGGTGGGTTTCCAATATCTGGCCGACGTTCATACGTGACGGCACTCCGAGTGGATTCAGCACAATTTCCACCGGCGTTCCGTCCGGCAGGCAGGGCATGTCTTCTTCAGGCAGGACCCGAGAGACTACGCCTTTATTTCCATGCCGCCCGGCCATTTTGTCTCCGACCTGAATCTTGCGCTTCATCGACACATAGACTTTGACAAGCTTGATCACGCCGGGCGGAAGCTCATCGCCCCGCTTCAGGCGCCCAACCTTTTCGTCGTACAATGTTTGAAGAATCTCGATCTGCTCCTTCGCCCGCCGCTCCACGTCTTCCAGATCCTTTTGCTCGTCAGGATCGCTCAGAATGATGTACCGGACCGTCTCATCCGGCAGTCGCTTGAGAATCTCGGCGGTCAATTTACCCTTCTTCTTCAGAATGACATCGCCGCTCTCAGCATCCATCAGGTCACGGCCGACCACCTTCCCCAGCAGCAACTTTCTAATCTTCTTCGTTTTTTCCTCGTCGATGATCCGGAGCTCCTCGTGATGGTCACGCTGGAGCTTCATCGCATCTTCGCTTTCGATGCTCTTGGATCGCTCGTCCTTGTCAAGCCCCTTGCGCGAAAAGATCTTTACGTCTACGACGATGCCCTCGACGCCCGGCGGCACGGTCAACGACGTATCCTTCACGTCGCCCGCTTTTTCACCGAAGATAGCCCGCAACAGTTTTTCTTCCGGCGTCAACTGTGTTTCGCCTTTGGGCGTTACCTTGCCGACCAGGATATTTCCCGGCTTCACCTCGGCCCCGATCCGGATAATGCCGCTCTCATCGAGATCACGGAGCGCTTCTTCTCCTACATTCGGAATATCGCGGGTAATGTCCTCTTTTCCCAATTTGGTGTCGCGGGCCTCCACCTCGAATTCCTCGATGTGAATCGAGGTGAACGCGTCCTCGCGCACCAATTTTTCGCTCAACAGAATGGCGTCCTCAAAGTTGTACCCGCCCCAGGGCATGAAGGCGACGAGAACATTCTTGCCCAATGCCAGTTCGCCGTGATCGATAGCAGGACCATCGGCCAGGACCTGCCCCACTTTCACCGGTTGTCCAAGCCGCACCACCGGCGTTTGCGTGATGGTCGTGCTCTGATTCGATCGCTGGAACTTGATTAGATCGTACGCATCCAAGCCTGCGTCATTCCTTTTCCGACCTTCTTTCGAATCGGCGCGCACGACGATCCTCGTAGCATCCACGCTTTCCACAACGCCGGCCCGCCTGGCCTGCACGACGTAGCCCGAGTCGCGGGCCACTACGGTCTCCATCCCCGTGCCGACTAAGGGCGCCTCCGACTTGAGCAGCGGCACCGCTTGACGTTGCATGTTCGATCCCATCAAGGCACGGTTGGCATCGTCGTGCTCCAAGAACGGCACCAGCGCTGTGGCCACACTCACCACCTGTTTGGGCGACACATCCATGTATTCGACCTTGTCTGCCGTGGCAGAGACGAAATCTCCGGCAGCTCGAGCCGAGATGGTTTCGGACACCAGACGGCCGGAAGCATCCACTTTCGCATTCGCTTGCGCGATGATGTACTTGTCCCCTTCGATCGCGGAAAGAAATTCAATCTCGTCCGTCACTCGCCCTTTGACTACTTTGCGATAGGGCGCCTCGATGAATCCAAACTTGTTGATGCGCGCATACGTCGCCAACGAGGTGATCAGACCGATATTCGGACCTTCCGGCGTTTCGATCGGACAAATACGGCTGTAGTGAGACGGGTGGACATCGCGAACCTCGAATCCAGCCCGCTCTCTGGTCAACCCACCGGGACCGAGGGCGGAGAGCCGCCGCTTATGGGTAATTTCCGCGAGCGGATTCGTTTGATCCATGAACTGGGACAACTGGCTGCTGCTGAAGAATTCCTTCACCGCAGCCACGACCGGCTTCGCGTTGATCAAATCATGCGGCAACACCGTTTCCATATCGAGCAGATTCATCCGCTCCTTGATGCTGCGTTCCATGCGGACCAGCCCAAGCCGGAATTGATTTTCCAGCAACTCGCCGACTGAACGGACACGGCGATTGCCCAGATGATCGATGTCGTCGATCTCGCCCTTGCCCAGCTTCAAATTCACGAGATAGCGGATGACCTCGACCATGTCCTGCGCCGTCAGCGTCCGCTGCTCCAAAGGCAAGTCGAGGCCGAGCTTCTTGTTCAACTTGAGACGCCCGACCGGCGAAAGGTCGTACCGCTTCGAGTTCAAGAACATATTGTCAAACAGCGCTCGCGCCGTGTCGACCGAGGGCGTCTCTCCAGGCCGTAAACGGCGATAGATCTCGACCATCGCCTCTTCTTTCGAGGTCGTCTTATCCATCTCCAGCGTATCAAGAATCACCGGAGTAGACGTGACCGTATCAAAATAAATCGCTTTGAATTCTTCGATGTCGCTCTCGAGCAGTGATTCGATGATTTCGGCAGTGAGCCGCTGATTTCTCTCGGCTATCTTGTTCTTCTTGGAGTCCACCAGTTCCGTCAGGACCGCACGCCCGATCAATTCGCTCGGGGCAAGCGGGATTTCCTTAACTCCGGCTGCCTTGATCTTCGCGATCAGTCCCTTCGTCAGCTTGGCGCCTT
Source organism: Nitrospirota bacterium (assembly GCA_016219645.1). Lineage (NCBI taxonomy): Bacteria > Pseudomonadati > Nitrospirota > Nitrospirota bacterium. The sequence continues at coordinate 4,663 of JACRLR010000054.1, read as the reverse complement.
CACGCACCAGCGGCTCCTTGGCACCCTTTTCGATCACTTCCGCCGAGCAGCGCAGACCCTGGTGAATCTCAGGATCGAGCTTCCGCAGCATCTTGCCCTTGACGACCCGGATTTCCTCGACCGGGTAATACATTTTGAGCAGGTCGTCGCCCGAAAACCCGAATGCCTTCAACAGAATGGTCGTCGGCATTTTCCGCCGACGGTCGATCCGCACATAGAGAATGTCTCGCGCGTCGAACTCGAAGTCGAGCCACGATCCGCGATAGGGAATGATCCTGGCGGAATACAACACCTTACCGCTGGCGTGAGTACGGCCTTTATCGTGCGTGAAGGAGGCGCCGGGCGACCGGTGCAACTGGCTTACCACCACACGCTCCGTACCGTTCACGATAAAGGTTCCCCGCTCCGTCATCAGCGGCAACTCACCGACATAGACCTCCTGCTCCCGGACATCGAGCACTTTCTTCTTTGAACCCTTGTCTTCCTTGTCGAAGACGACCAAGCGGACCCGGAGTTTCAATGGAACGGCAAAGGTCATCCCCTGCTCAAGGCATTCCCGCTCGTCGTATTTGGGAGTCCCGAGCGTGTAACTTGTAAACTCCAGTACGGCGGTATTGTTGTAATCCGGAATCGGAAACACGCTCGCCAAGGCAGCCTGGAGCCCATGATCCTTGCGACGCTCAGGTTCGACCTCCCGCTGAAGAAATTCTTCATAGGAGCGCTTCTGAATCTCGATAAGATCAGGGATCTCGATGCTGCTATGAATGCGAGAATAGTCTTTCCGTTCGACGAACTCCTCTAGCGTCGTTTGGGACATTCCCCTGTCCTCCAATACAATGGTTAGACGTGAGGGCCCGCCCAAGGCAGGTCCCCACGGATGTCGCTATCGGTTGACTGAGATCTACTTGATCTCGACCTTGGCGCCGCTCTCTTCGAGCTTCTTCTTCATGGTGTCGCACTCTTCCTTTGTGACACCGGTTTTCACTGGCTTGGGCGCGCCTTCGACCAGGTCCTTCGCTTCCTTCAATCCAAGGCTCGTGAGTTCGCGAACGACCTTAATGACTTGGATTTTCTTGTCCGCCGGAGCAGACACCAGCATGACATCGAACGCGGTCTTTTCCTCGGCTGCCGCTGCTGCGCCACCACCGCCAGCGGCTGGAGCGGCAACGGCGACCGGTGCGGCGGCCGTGACGCCGAATCGGGTCTCTAACCCCTTCACGAGCTCCGCCAAATCGAGCACACTCATCGTCTCGATGGCCTTGATCAACTCTTCTTGTGATAACTTCGTCGTGGTCGTTGACATATCCCCTTCTCCTTTTCGTTTATCCTGAATGGCCGCAATGACTCTGACAAATTTTGACAAGACCGCACTGAGCGTATACACCAGGCCACGCGCCGGTCCCTGCATGGCCGACAACAACATCGCAATGAGGACTTCTTTCTTCGGTAGCTTCGCAACGGCCGCCAACTCAGCGGGTTGTACGACCTTCCCCTCCAACACTCCGATCGTAATCTTCATCTTCTGGTCCCGCTTCTCGGCCAGAAGAAAGTCTTGAAGGATCTTCGTCGGGAGCACCGGATCGTCATAACCGATCACCAGTCCCGTTGGTCCCTTGAGGTACGTCTTGACCCCAGAAAGGATCGTACCCTCGGCAGCACGGGCAGCCAGCGTGTTCTTGACGACCTTGTATTCGGCCTTGGCGCCTCGCAATAGCTTGCGAAGCTCTGTCACTTGGTTCACGGAGAGCGCGGCGCTTTCCGTGACAATCGCGAGCCGTGCACGGCCGAATGTCTCCGTCAACTCCGCAACCGCTGTCGCTTTCTCGCCCTTATTCATAATCGAACCCTTCCCCTTCCGCGCGGCAACAACCCGACTAACTCCATTCCTTGGCTAACGCAATGGCGTCCAGCTTCACACCAGGCCCCATCGTGCTTGAGATCGTCGCACTCATCAGATAGCGCCCTTTGCACGAGGCAGGCTTTGCCTTGATCACCGCCTCGAGAACCGCCGCCGCGTTGTCGTAGAGCTGCTCCGGTTTAAATGACACTTTCCCAACAGGCACCTGAACGATCCCGGCTTTTTCGACTTTGTACTCGACCCGGCCCTTCCGAATTTCTGACACGGCCTTCCCGACCTCGAAGGTCACGGTCCCGGTCTTGGGATTAGGCATGAGCCCACGGGGACCCAACGCTTTTCCAAGTTTCCCAACCGCCCCCATGAGGTCCGGCGTCGAAATGGCGCAGTCAAAATCCAGCCAGCCCCCCTTGATCTTCTCCATCAGATCATCGGACCCGACATAGTCAGCGCCGGCTTGCCGGGCCTCCTGCTCCTTCTCCCCCTTGGCAAAAACCAATACGCGAATCTTCTTCCCCGTACCATGCGGCAGAGACGTCGTGCCTCGCACCATTTGGTCAGCCCGTTTTGGATCGACACCCAATCGAAGTGCCAGATCAACGGATTCATCAAACTTGGTATAGGCCAACCGCTTCACCGCTTCGACCGCCTCGCGCAAGGCATAAGCCCGAGGCTCAAGCTTTTCGACCGCCGCTTTCATCTTCTTTCCCATTTCCGTTCTCCCTCAACCCCATCGTGAGTTCTGATCGGCACGACTGGCAGTCCTGCCCGATCTAACGCCTCACCCTTGAATCACCACTCCCATACTGCGCGCTGTTCCCTCAATAATCTTGATCGCCCCCGCAAGATCTGCAGCGTTGAGATCCGTCAATTTCTTCTGCGCAATCTCACGCAACTGTGCCTTGGTGATCTTTCCTACCTTGTCTTTTTGTGGAACGCCGGATCCCTTGATGATCCCTGCAGCCTTCTTCAAAAGGTCGGACGCCGGGGGAGTTTTCATTACAAAGGTAAACGACCGGTCTTTATAGACCGTAATGATCACCGGAATGATGCTGTCGCCCTCTTTCTGCGTTTTGGCATTAAACTGCTTGCAAAACTCCATAATGTTGACGCCGTGCTGCCCCAATGACGGACCTACTGGGGGAGCAGGGTTCGCTTTCCCAGCTGGAATTTGCAACTTAATCTGCGCCGATACTTCTTTGGCCATGTCCTATTCCCCTAATGTTGAATGATGAATGTTAAATGATGGACTCTTGAGGCGCCGCCGTCCCCCTTCCACTCACTCAACATTCGACATTTCCAATTAAACATTTGCGCTCTAGATGCGCTCCACTTGCATAAATCCAAGCTCCACAGGGGTAGATCGCCCAAAAATACTGACCAATACTTTTAGTCGGCCATGATCCTGGGACACCTCGTCCACCACGCCGTTGAATCCGAGAAAGGGACCGTCAATGATCCGCACATTGTCCGTCTTGATGAATTTAACCTGTTCGCGTGGTCCGGCTGCTCCCACATCGACCTGTTTCAATAGCGACTCAACCTCATCCGTCGACAGCGGTGTCGGCTGCGCTCCAGCGCCGACGAAGCCCGTGACTTTCGGCGTTTCCTTGATCATCTGCAAGGTTTCATCGATAAGCGGGGACTCCAATTCCACAATCACGTACCCGGGGAAAAACTTCCGTCGAGACGTTCGGCGCTTACCATCCTTGATCTCAATCACATCTTCTGTCGGCACAAGTACCTGCCCCAGCTTTTCGACCAATCCCATTTGATTGGCCCGCTCGAGCAAGCTGGTCTTCACCCGCCCCTCAAAACCTGCGTAGGTATGAATGACGTACCAATTCTTTGCCATGCCCTACCCTCGGATCATTGGTTGACTGTGTGACATACAACAACTCTCCCTCAAAGAGGCCCCGCTCATAAAATCTTGCCCACTAGCCATACAAGAATAGAGTCGACGAATGACAGATAGAGGGACATGATGATGCAAAAGACAATGACCACCGTCGTGGACCCGATTGTTTCGGCCCTGGTCGGAAAGGAGACTTTCTTCAACTCTCCGCGCACATCGTTGAGGAATTCGCGAATCGAATTGATAAAATTCTTGAACATGCCGACCTCACCTTCGCTCTACTGACGAGGGAAACTGCACCCCCTCATTGTGTGCAACATCCCTCTCCGCCACCGACCTGCTCACAAGCCAGATGTCGGTCTCCAGCCTGATCCTCCACTACGCAGCTCTTGGCAGGGGCACTAGGATTTGAACCTAGACTCTCGGTTTTGGAGACCGATGTGCTAGCCATTGACACCATGCCCCTACGTTTCACAGTTCTGAGTGCGGAGTTTTGAGTGTTGAGTTGTCGGATCGATCTGCCAACTTTCCCCTCAACTCAGAACCCAGAACTTAGAACTTTATTTCACTTCCTTATGGGCAATGTGCTTCCGACAAAACTTACAGAACTTATTCCGCTCTAGGCGATCCGGATCGTTCTTCTTATTTTTCATGGTGGAATAATTCCGCTGCTTGCACACCGTGCAGGCTAAATCAATGATCTCTCGCATCTTCTTATTCGTCAGGCGTCAGGCGCCAGGAGTGAAGCGATGGCCGATACCCTGCCATCATCCCCTTACCCCTTACCCCTACCCCCTCCGCTCCCTATTAATTACGCCAGGATTTCGGTGACGACGCCGGAGCCGACGGTCTTGCCCCCCTCGCGCACCGCAAACCGCAACCCCTGATCCATCGCGATCGGGCTGATTAACTCCCCCGTCACGCTCACATTGTCCCCCGGCATCACCATCTCC
>JACRLR010000053.1 GCA_016219645.1 Nitrospirota bacterium | reverse complement strand
TGTTCGGGCTTTACAGGTGAGAGGGCCTGACGACCCACGCTGACACCCGGTCTCGGGGCGACCATGGAACCGACGGTCTATCAGGCCCCAATGCTTCATGCGCGACAGTATTATGCCGTATGCCCAGAGATACAAGGAACCATTACTCACCAGTATTCACTGCCGTCAAATCAAAACAATGGTTCCTTGTTGTTCCCCAGTCTTGGAGGGAGTAGCCAGGTTGCCTTCTACTGCGCGCATCGAACGAGCACATTCTGATCGTGCGCGTTCTGCGAGCAAGGAAGGCACCTGGCCACTCCCTCCTCCTGTTTCATGACCCCGGGCTGGAATCAGGGAGTAGGGTAATGGCCTCAATGGCTTCCCTTAGAATTTCGACCATAGGTCTGAGTTCTGTGGACGACGGAAGGGGAACATTCTGAATTGTTTGTCTGGATAAGGGCTCGAGGGCTCATACAATTCAGAATGTCCCCATTCTCGTGTCCACCGATTTACCGGGGGTCCACAGATCGGCACAGGGTTACTTCCGAACATCCTGGGCACAACGGAACCCAAAATCCCTGTCCCTGGAGTCAGGGGTCCCCCCGAGCCGGTCCGTGGACCCCCAGTAGAACGCCTGATAGAACCACGCCCCGCCGCGGAGCACCTTCTGGCCCCTGTCGTAGTCTGAACTGGTCCATTCCCACACATTCCCAGCTCGATCAAGGATCCCGTAGGGGCTCTTGCCCCCCTCCAGAAACCAAGCCCTGATCAGGGGCCCGTAGTCATTATAGTCATTGCTGTTCTTGTTAGAATTGACATGGCGGCCTGTCGGTTCCTCGTTGCCCCAAGGATAGTTCCGTCCATCCGTTCCCCGCATCGCTTTCTCCCACTCCTGTTCCGTCGGCAACCGTTTGTGATAGTGACGGCAATAGGCATCTGCCTCGGACCAGGACACGCCCACCACCGGCTTCTGGTCATGGCTGACCAACCCCGACGTCGGCCAGTACTTCGGCTCCTTCGCGCCCGTCGCCGCCATGAACTTGGCATATTGCGCGGTACTCACTTCAAACTTATCCATATAGAAGGCTGACAGAGACAGCCGTTGCTTGTCGTTTCCATACAGGAACTCCCCCTCCGGCACCAGCGCCCTCAGGGTGGCGTCATGACCAGGCTCCTGCGCCTGACGCTGCCGTTCAGCTTCGATGCCCTTGCCTTTGGCGGTGAGTTGCCCCTGCTCGATGACCGCGACTTTTGTGACGACCCCGTCACCCATGCGGATGTCTTGCTCAAAGGTCCGTACGTGCGAGGTGTTGAGGGTCTTCAGCACCGTGAGCTGCACCGTGCCAGCGCTCACTTGTAGGTCGAGCGGGCATTCGCCCTTGAACACCCCATTGATGGACACTTCCGCTCCTACGTCGTCTCCGTCGCAGGCCATGCGCAGCGCAGACCAGGCCGCCTGGACGTCGATCGCGGTGACACTCAGCACAGCAAGTAACAGTGAACTAGACACTACTTTCATAACCCCTCCGTATGGTGAACCCAAGAAACAGAGTCATTCTACTTTTTTCTCGTGATCCGGTCGATCCCTCCTGGTATGTGATGTTGCGTCCAAGCTTACTCGTTCTCTCTTCGGGGATGGGGGCTGATTGATCTTCCACTGCGCGTAACCTTCTCACCCGCCCACCCGCTGGCACGCCGAGACGTGCCATTAGCCCGAGCGAGGGGGGAGCCTGCGACCGCGCGTTGCGCGAGCACAGGGAATCGCCAGGCCCCATTCTTTTCCCCCTATCCCTCTTTCCCTGTCTTGGAGGGGGTGGCCAAGGTTGCCCTCGACTGCGCGCATCGAACGAGCACATTCTGATCGTGCGCGTTCTGCGGGCAAAGAGGGCACCTGGCCGCTCCCTCCTCTTGAATCATGAGCTGGTGTTGGCCTTGGTGCCAAAGGTAATGGCCTCAATGGCTTCCTTCAGAATTTCAACCATGCGTCTGAGTTCTTGAATGGAAGTGCTGAGTGGTGGCATGAGAATCATCACGTTGCCGATCGGGCGGAGTAAGAGCCCTCGGCTGCACGCCTCCATCGATACTCGATGCCCGACCCGCGTTTCGAGCGGATAGGGCTTCTTCGTCTGTTTGTCTTCCACCAACTCAATGGCCACGATGAATCCCTGCTGCCGGATCTCACCGACATGGGGCTGTTGTTTGAGCGGCAATAACAATTGCCTCATCTTCTTAATCTTGGGTTGCAGTCGAGCGAGCGTCTTTTCTTTCTGGAAGATGTCGATGTTGGCCAGCGCCACGGCGCAGCCGAGTGGATTGCCTGTGTAACTGTGGCCGTGGAAGAACGTTTTGAAATCTTCATACTTGCCGAGAAAGGCCTGGTAGATTTCGTCTGTGGTGAGCGTTGCGGCCAACGGCATGTAGCCGCCGGTCAACCCTTTGCTGATGGCCATCAAGTCTGGTGTGACCCCTTCATGCTGGCAGGCGAACATCTTGCCGGTACGGCCGAATCCTGTAGCCACTTCATCGGCAATGAGGAGGACATCATATTTGGTACAGAGATCCCGAACACGCTTCAGATAGCCAGGAGGGGAAGTCAGCATGCCTGCTGCTGCTTGCACGAGCGGCTCGATGATGAAACCGGCCAGTTCACGGTGACGGTCTTTGAGGATCTGCTCAATCGGGTCCAGGCAGGCCATCTGGCAGGAAGGGTAGGTTAGATTGAGAGGACAACGATAGCAATAGGGTGGGTCTGCTTCGGCTGTGGGGAAGAGCAGCAACTTGAATCGGCCATGGAAGAGGTCGATATTGCCCACGCTCACGGCCCCGATCGTATCGCCATGGTAGGCGAGCGTGAGGTGGAGAAACGTATTCTTGGGGCCGGCTTCAGGCCGTCGGAGTTGCCAGTACTGGACCGCCATTTTGAGCGCGATTTCGACCGCCGTCGATCCATCGTCGGAATAAAATACCCTCGCAAGCCCTTTGGGTACGATCTTGATCAAGGCTCGCGCGAGTTCAATCGCCGGTGGATTGGAGAGTCCGAAGAGCGATGAATGGGCGATCTTATCCAGTTGCTTCTTGATCGCCCGGTCGAGGGTCGGATGCTGGTGGCCATGGAGATTGACCCAGATGGAGGAAGTGCCGTCGAGATACTTCTTCCCTGCCTTGTCAATCAGGTACGACCCTTTTCCCTTTTCGATAATGAGCGGCTTCTCCTGTTCCCACTCCTGCATTTGGGTGAAGGGATGCCAGAGGTATCGGTGATCCCAATCGATCAGCTGTTGTGCGGAAGGTTGTGGTGCCATAGGCTCTTATCCGAGGCTGTCGACGAGGCGCGATGCGGAGTATACGAGGGGGCGTTTGCTTTGACAACCTTGGGGCCGGTCACTATAATGAATCGATTTTATTGGGAAATGAGTTAGGATTTGCAAAGCCTGATACGCAATTTCTCGATTATCGCCCATATCGATCACGGCAAATCAACCCTCGCTGACCGGTTTCTGGAAGCCACTGGCGCAGTCACGGCCCGAGAATCGAAAGACCAGATTCTCGACGCCATGGACTTGGAGCGTGAACGCGGAATCACGATCAAGGCCCACGCGGTGGCGGTCCGGTATAAGGCCAAGGATGGGAAGACCTATGCCTTGCATTTGATCGATACGCCGGGTCACGTCGACTTTACCTATGAAGTGTCGCGCAGTTTGGCGGCTTGTGAGGGGGCGCTCTTACTTGTCGATGCAACGCAGGGGGTCCAGGCTCAGACCATCGCCAACGTGAACCTGGCGATGGCCAATAACCTGACGATTATCCCCGTGATCAATAAGATCGATCTTGCGAGCGCCGACCTGGAAGGTACGAAGCAGTCGATCTCGGAAATCTTGCAGCTTGATGCCAGCGATGCCCTGCCCATCAGCGCGAAAGAGGGAAAGGGCGTGCCGGAGGTGTTGGAGGCGATCATTGCGCGGATTCCTCCCCCGTCAGGCAATCCAGACGCGCCGCTCAAGTCGCTCATTTTCGATTCCTGGTTTGACAATTATCAAGGAGTGATCGTGTTGACGAGAGTCGTAGACGGATCATTACGGCCGGGGATGAAGATCAAAGTTATGTCGAACGACCGAACGTTCGAAGTGATGGAAGTCGGCCAATTTACCCCGAAACGGGTGAAAAAGAGTGAGCTGTTGACCGGCGAGGTCGGGTATCTGTGCGCGAATATGCGAGAAGTCGCGGATGTGAAGATCGGCGATACGCTCACGGATGCGGTCTCGCCGACGAGCGCGCCGTTCCCCGGCTATAAGGAAGTGAAGCCTCTGGTGTTTTGCGGTCTCTATCCCACCGACACAGGCCGGTACGAAGATCTGCGCGATGCGCTGATCAAGTTGAGACTGAACGACTCCTCCTTCGTCTACGAACCGGAGACGTCCCTCGCGCTCGGGTTCGGCTTCCGATGCGGCTTTTTGGGTCTGCTGCACATGGAAATCATTCAGGAGCGGCTCGAGCGTGAATATAACCTGACGCTTCTCACAACCGCGCCGACCGTTGTCTATCGGGTGCTGACGACCAAAGGAGAGGTGTTAGAGGTCAATAACCCGACGCAGCTCCCGCCTCCCAGCAGTATCGACTCATTTGAGGAGCCGTTCATTCTGGCGTCGATCATTACTCCTGAACGGTATATGGGAGCTATCTTACAGCTCTGCCAGGAACGCCGCGGTATCCAGCAAGGCATGCACTTTCTCGATCCGACGCGGGTGGTGATCAGTTATGAACTGCCGCTCAACGAAGTGATTCTCGATTTTTACGATAAGCTCAAGTCGCGCACCCAGGGCTATGCGTCGCTCGATTACGAGCTGCTCGGCTACCGTGAGTCCGATCTCGTGAGGCTTGATATTCTCTTGAACGGCGAGGCGGTCGATGCCCTGTCGTTTATCACGCACAAGGATCGTTCTATTCAGCGGGGGCGTCAGCTCGCCGAGAAGATGAAAGAGCTCATTCCCCGGCAGATGTATGAGATCGCCATTCAAGCGGCAATCGGGAGCAAGATCATTGCGCGTGAGACGATTGGGGCCATGAAGAAGAACGTCCTTGCAAAGTGTTACGGCGGCGATATCACGCGGAAGCGCAAGCTCCTTGAAAAACAGAAAGAAGGAAAGAAGCGCATGAAATCCGTAGGGAGCGTGGAAGTGCCGCAGGAAGCCTTTCTTGCCATCTTGAAAGTGGGTGAAGAGTGAGCGGAGAGCCGAAGCTGCCCCCGTCGGACGATATCAGGCCATCGGCCCCGCAGAGCCAATCGGATGCCGCGGGTGCGCCGGCGGTGTTCGCCGAACCATCGGTTGTGGCACCGTCAGGCAGAAAGTCGCTCGTTCGCGAGTATGCGGAGGCCATTGTCGTTGCGATGCTTCTGGCTTTTGCGATCCGGGTGTTTGTTGTCCAAGCCTTTAAGATTCCTTCCGGCTCAATGATTCCCACGTTGTTGATCGGGGATCATATCCTGGTCAGCAAGCTCGCGTATGGTATTCAATGGCCCAGCCAGTGCAAATTTTCAGCGAGTTTTCCTCCCGTCAATTGCTATGCTTCGCAGGCCCTTATCGAATTCGGCAAGCCCCAGCGGGGAGATATCATCGTGTTCCGGTTTCCAGAAGACGAGGAAAAGGACTTCATCAAACGGATCGTTGGGACTCCGGGTGATACAGTCCAACTTCGCAACAAAGCCGTGTTGGTGAACGGGGTCGTGCTCGAGGATAAATCCTTCACCCAACGGATCGATCCGGGAATCATCGACGGCACGATCAATCCGCGCGACAATTTCGGGCCGGTCACCGTGCCTGACGGCGCCTATTTCGTGATGGGTGACAATCGCGACCAAAGTTTGGACAGCCGGTTCTGGGGATTTGTGCGCGAGGAGAAAATTCGTGGGAAGGCATTCCGTATTTACTGGTCGTGGAATGGTCAGGGGCAAATGACGGAGTGGGTCAGATGGGAACGATTCGGCAAGGCCATTCAATAACGAAGACGATGCGCCAGGCGTCTGGTTCCGCGGCTCAGGCCGGGACTGCGGCGTCCCCGACGGTGCTGCGGCAGTACATCGCGAGGTTTCCGCAAGCCTCGGTGCTCGTCATCGGCGATCTGATTCTCGACCATTATATCTGGGGCCGCGTCAGCCGCATCTCGCCGGAAGCCCCTGTGCCGGTCGTGCATGTCGATTCCGAGTCGTTGAAACTCGGTGGCGCCGCGAACGTCTTCAACAACATCCTGGCCCTGGGCGGCAAGGCGGATCTCTGCGGGGTCATCGGCTCGGATGAAAGCGGCCGGATGCTCCTTAAGGAGTTGGGGTCGACACGTGCCGCGCGGGGAGGGGTCGTAATCGATCAGGACCGCCCGACCATTAGAAAGTCCCGCGTCATCGCACATAATCAGCAGATTGTACGGTATGACGTCGAGCGCCGAGCAGAACTCAAGCCGGCAATGCAGCGGCGGATTCTTCGCTATGTTGAATCGCGACTACGAGAATTATCCTGTCTCGTGGTGTCGGATTATGCCAAGGGGGTGGTGAGTGCTACGCTGATGTCGGAACTCACGCGGCTCACAGCCATTCGCGGAATACCCCTAGTTGTCGATCCGAAAGTCGAACACTTCAGCTACTACAAGGGGGCGACGGTCATCACACCGAACCATCTTGAAGCGACACAGGCTGCCGGAGTGCATGGTGATGACGATCAGACCAGTAACGAAGCGGGGGCAATCATACGGCAGCGATTAGGCTGTCAAGCCGTGCTCATTACCCGTGGGGAAAAGGGAATGAGTTTGTACGAGGGAGAGGGTATCTCCTGGCACATTCCCACACGGGCTCGCCAAGTCTTCGATGTCACCGGCGCCGGCGATACGGTGATCGGAACATTGGCCCTCGCATTGTCGACCGGCGCCTCAATGAGAGATGCGGCGACGTTGGCCAATCATGCGGCCGGTATTGTCGTCGGTATGGTCGGTACCGCAACCGTCTCGGCGCAGCAGCTCTCGGAGGTGCTCGGTAATGACTAATGCGACGCCATCCGTCATCGTGGTGATTCCGGCCCGGTACGGGTCGTCGCGCTTTCCAGGAAAACCTCTTGCCATGCTCGGCCGGAAGCCCATGATTCAGCATGTCTATGAGCAAGCAGCGGCATGCCGTGTGGTGACAGAGGTCTTGGTCGCCACCGACGACGAGCGGATCAAACAGGCAGTCGAGCAGTTCGGTGGACAGGCGATTGTGATGGCCGGTGAGTTTCGAACCGGGACCGATCGTGTGGCCGGCGTTGCGCGCACGCGCACAGGCGGGTTCTTTGTCGATCTGCAAGGGGACGAGATTCCGGTCAATCCGGATCTGTTGGCCGATCTCATTGAACCGTTTGTCGAGTCCGATGCCCAGATGGGGACACTCAAACGCGCCATTACGTCCAGCGACGATCTGCTGAATCCGGCCGTCGTCAAGGTGGTGACCAATCAGCAAGGCCAGGCGCTGTACTTTTCGCGCGCACCGATTCCACTGGTCCGGGACGATCCTAGCAGGCGAGCCATGGAGGGATTGCACTATATCCACTTGGGGGTCTACATCTATACCCGTGAGATGCTGTTGAATTTAGCGGCCCTGCCGACGGGCGTGCTGGAGGATGCCGAGAAATTGGAACAGTTGCGCGCGCTGGAGTACCGCATCCCCATTCGAGTCTGGGAAACCAAGCATGAATCGCTGCGGGTCGATACGCCAGCGGATGCCGTATCGGTGAGCGAGACATTGCGACAGCTTGAGCTGAGCAGGCAGGTTCACACATCGATCCGATCATGACGGGATGCGGGTTAGAATTATCCGATCGCAACGGACGGAGACCACGATGAGCAAGTTCATATTCGTTACTGGTGGCGTCGTTTCATCCTTGGGGAAGGGGCTGGCGTCGGCGTCGATCGGCAATTTACTGGAGAGCCGCGGGCTCAAGATCACCTTTCTGAAACTCGATCCATACATCAACGTCGATCCCGGCACGATGAACCCCTACCAGCACGGGGAAGTCTACGTGACTAACGACGGTGCGGAAACAGATCTGGATCTGGGCCATTATGAACGGTATACCTCCCTCACGCTCAGCAAAGAAAATAACTATACAACCGGCAGGATCTACAATTCGGTCATCACGAAAGAACGGCGTGGCGACTACCTTGGCGGGACGGTGCAGGTGGTGCCCCATGTCACCGACGAAATTAAACAGTGCATCATGCGCATATCCCAGGGGATGGACGTCACAATCGTGGAGATCGGCGGCACGGTCGGCGACATCGAAAGCTTGCCCTTCCTCGAGGCGATACGGCAGATGCCATACGATGTCGGCCGCGAGAACGTGCTCTATGTCCACCTCACGCTGGTTCCCTACATCGGTACTGCCGGCGAACTGAAGACGAAACCGACGCAGCACTCTGTCAACAAGCTCCGGGAGATCGGTATTCAACCGCATATTCTTCTCTGCCGCACCGATCGATATCTGCCGCCGGAACTCAAGGGCAAGATCGCGATGTTCTGTAACGTCGAAAAGGATGCGGTCATCACGGCCAAGGACGTGGATACGATCTATGAAGTGCCGATTGTATTCAGGAAGGAAGGGCTGGACGATTTGATCGTGCGGCTGCTCCAGCTGAAAACCGGTCCGCCGAATCTGCGTGAATGGGATGCGATGGTGCAGAAGATCAAGTATCCCAAGCACGAAATCTCAGTCGCGCTGGTCGGCAAGTATGCGGGGTTGAAGGAATGTTACAAGAGCCTCTCGGAATCGCTGGTCCATGGCGGTATCGACCATGAAACGCGGGTGAACATCCAGTGGATCGAATCGGAGGAGATTGAACGACAAGGGACCGAGCGGATTCTGCGCGAGGTCGATGGCATACTGGTTCCAGGCGGGTTCGGCACACGCGGAATCGAAGGGAAGATCGCGGCGATTCGATACGCAAGGGAACACCAGATTCCGTTTCTTGGCCTGTGTCTGGGCATGCAGTGCGCTACGATCGAGTTTGCGCGGAATGTCGCAGGCATGGCCGGTGCAAACAGCGCCGAATTCGACGAGGCCTCTCCCTATCCCGTCATTCATTTGATGTCGGATCAGCAGTCCGTCAGCGACAAAGGGGGGACGATGCGGCTGGGATCCTATGTCTGCATGCTCGGAGAGGGAACGCTGGCCCAAAAAATGTACGGGGTCAGCGAAGTACGTGAGCGCCATCGGCATCGGTACGAATTCAACAACCAGTACCGAGAGCGGTTACTGGCCAAGGGGTTCGTATTAAGTGGACTGTCGCCGGACGGCCGACTCGTCGAGATCATCGAATTGAAAGATCACCCCTGGTTTCTGGCGACGCAGTTCCATCCGGAATACAATTCGCGGCCACACCACCCGCATCCGCTTTTTAGTGGGTTTGTGGGGGCGGCGTTACGTCGCAAGTGCGGCCACTAAGTTGAGGCGCTGAAACAGGCTCCCAACTTCGTTCTCGGCTCGACAAGATCCTCAACGTAGCCCAGAGGCTACGCCTCCGGTCTTGTCTTCGCCTGCGGCCTCGTTGGATAGCCTGTTTGAGCGCCTCAAGGGAAAGTAAAAAATCGGTTTGAGTGTACCGTAGAACGGATACATGAGAAGATGATGCACAAAGTTCACATCGGTTCCTTCAGCATCGGTGCAGGCAGCAGGCCATTTCTGATTGCCGGGCCCTGTGTCATCGAGAGTGAGCAGCTCGTGATGGAAACGGCGGCTCGCATCGCTGAGGTTGCCAAGTCGCTGGGCATGCCCTATATATTCAAATCGTCCTTCGATAAAGCGAACCGGACCTCCATCACGTCGTATCGTGGGCCGGGACTCGAAAATGGGCTGGCGGTACTGAAGAAGGTCAAAGATCAGTTGGGCCTTCCCGTCTTGACGGATGTCCATACGGAAGAACAGGCAACCGAGGCGGGGAGGATTGTGGACGTGCTCCAGATTCCCGCGTTCCTCTGTCGGCAGACCGATTTGCTTATCGCAGCGGCGAAGACCGGTAAAGTGGTGAATGTGAAGAAGGGCCAGTTTCTCTCTCCACAAGAAATGGGTAACGCGGTGAAAAAAGTAGAGGAGGCTGGAAACAAGGGCATCATCCTGACCGAGCGAGGGTCGTCGTTCGGCTACAATAATCTCGTCGTGGATATGAGATCATTCCCAGTCCTTCGGAGCTTTGGCTACCCGGTGGTTTTTGATGCCACGCATAGTGTGCAGTTACCCGGTGGCGGGGGAACCAAGTCCAGCGGCCAGCGTGAATTCGTCGAACCATTGGCCTGTGCGGCAGCCGGCGCCGGCGTCGACGGCTTTTTCATGGAAGTCCATCCGGATCCAGACAAAGCCCTATCGGATGGACCCAATATGGTGCCGCTCCATCAATTACGATCTTTATTAGAACGGGTTATTAGGATATGGGACGCATCTCAACCTTGAAAGTAGCCAAACCGAAGAGCAAAAGCAGTCTCGACGTAGGCCGTCGTGTGCTGGACATCGAGGCTCGTGCCGTCCAGGCGCTGCTTCAACGTCTCGATGGCGGGTTTTCGGAAGCCGTAGACCTACTCTATCGCTGCAAGGGTAAAGTGGTTGTTTCGGGCATGGGCAAGTCAGGACTGATAGGGCAGAAGATCGCAGCCACCATGGCGAGTACAGGGACGCCGTCGTTTTTTCTCCATCCGGCCGAAGGACTACACGGCGACCTCGGCATGTTGGCGCGCCGGGATGTCACCATTGCGATTTCAAATAGCGGGGAGACTCAGGAAATCCTGCAGCTCCTGCCGTACATGGAGCGCATGGGCATTCCAGTTGTGGCGATCGTCGGCCGTAAGGGATCGACATTAGCAAAGAATAGCGCCGTTGTGTTGGATGTATCCGTCGCTGAAGAAGCCTGCCCCATGGGACTTGCCCCGACGGCGAGTACGACTGTGGCGCTTGCGATGGGGGACGCCCTGGCCGTTGCATTGCTCGAGAAGCGTGGGTTCAAGGAGCAGGATTTTGCAAAGTTTCATCCGGGCGGAACGCTTGGACGTCGACTGCTGGTGAAGGTGCGGGACCTCATGCATAAGGGGCAGGAAA
Organism: Nitrospirota bacterium; assembly: GCA_016219645.1. Lineage (NCBI taxonomy): Bacteria > Pseudomonadati > Nitrospirota > Nitrospirota bacterium. Next base: position 44,956 of record JACRLR010000053.1, on the reverse strand, counting down.
TGCCGCAAGTACGGGAGACAGTCCTCGCCTCGGAGGCCATTCTCGAAATGTCGGCGAAGAAACTCGGCATGACGACGGTCGTTGATCGGGCCGGGGCGCTTCTCGGGATCATTACCGACGGCGACCTCCGACGATTTCTCCAGGAAGGTGGCGATTTCTCGAAGATCACTGCCGGGGCCTTGGCCTCTTGCCACCCCAAGATGATCGGGCCGGATGAGCTGGCAGCCAAGGCGGTCGAAATGATGGAGCGTTATGCCATCACGACGCTCGTTGTCGCGGACAGTGCCAAGGGAATTGTCGGGGTCGTGCACCTGCATGATCTGCTGAGACATGGAATCGTCTAATTTACAGAATGCTGAAAAATGAGCGGGGTAGTCTGGTTGTCCTCCTGCTCGCGGAACGCGCACGATCAGAATGTGCTCGTTCGACGCGCGCAATCGAGGATCGACCAGGCTACCCCTGAAAGTGAAATGGGGGATTGGGAAGTCGCGCACGGTTGAGAGCATCCCATCCACCCATTGGTCAGTGATAGATCGCTGCGGCCTTGCTGGGCGAACATTTTGAGCATTCTGTCATGGAATGCTGTTCCATCGTGCTAATATGGAACTCTTCTTGCTGACTGGCTAATGGAATGAGTAACCGATGAATTTCGTACGGGCAGCGTGGAAATCAGTCGGGCAGGAATCTCTCAACCTGCCGAATTTTATCACGCTCACTCGTATCCTCTTGATTCCTGTTTTCGTGGTGCTGTTTGTCACCCCAACTGAGGATCGATCCCTCAGCGCGGCTGCCGTCTTTGTGATCGCAGCGGTGACAGATTTGCTGGATGGCTATCTGGCTCGCCGGAATGGCCAAGTGACCACACTCGGGAAGTTACTAGACCCCATCGCTGACAAATTGCTGGTCCTCTCCGCGTTGATTCTCCTGGTCAATCTGGATCGCGTGAGCGCGCTGGTCGCGATACTGATCATCGCACGCGAAGTTGCGGTCACAGGCATTCGCGCCATCGCGGCTGGTGAAGGGATGGTGATCGCAGCTGAGACGACAGGGAAATATAAGATGGCGCTCCAAGTGGTGGCGATCGTACTGTTGATTCTCGAAGATACGTTTATGTCAGACTTTGGCAATCTGCATCTCGCCGGTATCGTGACACTCTATCTGTCGCTGTTACTCGGCTACATCTCAGGCGGCCAATACGTCTGGAGTTTTTGGAAACAGGTTGTCGCAAAGGGGCTCTGATTAATCATCCTGCCGGTGTGGACATCCTGTAGCACATTGAGTCTGGTTTCTCAGACAAATCTCCATGGATCATCCAGGGTTAGTGGCAGCGTTTGCAGTTGTCGGCTATCTGCTGGGGGCCATTCCCTTCGGCGTTGTCGTATCAAAGGCCCTAGGCCTTCCCGATCCACGAACGGTCGGAAGCAAGAACGTCGGCTTCACCAATGTGCTCCGAGTATCGGGTACGAAAGCAGGCGTTCTTACTCTTCTCGGAGATATGGGGAAGGGGTGGCTGTTGGGCTGGGCTGCGATGCAGTGGCTTACGGATGAATCCTTCATCATGGTCGTCGCGATTTCTCCAATTCTTGGGCATCTTTTCTCACCATTTCTAGGTTTCAAGGGAGGGAAGGGGGTAGCGACGGCAGTGGGAGCAGTGCTCGGTCTCTCTCCTTCTATCGGACTCCTCGTGTTGTTGATCTGGTTAGGGACTGTAGCGATCTGGCGCTATTCATCTGCCGGTGCATTGGCAGCCTTTTCATGTCTTCCGGTCGTGGCGATTGTCAACGAACAGCGGCAGGAATTCTTGGTCTTTTCCCTGATTGTAAGCGGGCTCATCTGGTTTAAGCACAAGGATAATATCGTCCGTCTCTGGAAGGGGACGGAGAGTAAAATAGGGCAGCGGAAGGACTGACAGCTGTGTCGGTTCTTTGCTCCCGGAACCCGCACGATAAGAATGTGCTCGTTCGACGGCCGCAGTAGAATCAACACAGCTGCCAGTCCTTTGAGCGGTGGGTGGGGATGGAGAAACACCTGCAGTGAAGGACAGTCTGGCTGCTCCCCTTAGCAGGTCTTGACAAACTATGTGAGCATGACTGAAACGAGATGTCCGGATACTCACACACTCTGTTTCATTCATTCGCAGGCTGTTTAGAAAGGCCAAACTGTTCACTTACCCGACCCCGACGCGCCAATCGTCTCGTGCAATCATGTCGCTTTGGTGCGCGGTTCATTTGGCGCGCTAAGTGGCAAAGCCGTGCGTATGAAAAAATCCGCTGATAGCACAGACCCGGAATTTTGGAGCTGTCGCTACGAGGCTGGGAAGACGCCGTGGGATTTCGGCGGCGTCCCAGCCGCCTTGAATTCGTTCCTATCCGGGGCGGCTGGTTCCGGCAAGGTTCTTATCCCTGGTTGTGGCTCCAGCTATGAAGTCCGAGCATTCCACGACGCAGGCTACGATGTCACCGCCATCGATTTTTCGCCTGCTGCTGTTGAACAAGCCAAGAAGGTGCTAGGCAGTTTGGCTGAGCGGGTCATTCTCGGAAACTTCTTTACGCACGACTTTGGGCAGCGCCGCTTCGACCTCATTTACGAACGGACATTCCTCTGTTCATTACCCCCGGCCCGCTGGCCCGATTATGTGAACAGGATGGCAGATTTGTTATCTCCCCGAGGGAGATTGATTGGTCTGTTCTTGTATGGGCAAGAACCAGAACCGCCGCCCTATCCTCTTACGGATGCACAGGCTGAGGCGCTATTCGAGAAACACTTTAGGCTTGTCAGGAGTGAGATGGTGAAAGACTCATTGCCTTTGTTCCGTGGTATGGAAAGATGGCAGGAGTGGGTAAAAACCGATGAACCCTGACCGTCCGCTTCGGCCATCCACAATCTGTGAAAGTAGCTTACGGTGGTTGAGCATAGACGCTGGGTGATTGCTTGACTGTGCACGTCACGTTCTCGTCAGACTTCCCTCCTTGCGCCGCGCCTCCAATCTTGACTTCTTTTACCAGGCAGTTTGGTAAATCCTCAAAAACGCGCGTGAGACTGGCACTTTCCAATTTGTTGTGCCTCTGGAAGGAGTGGCCAAGGCTGCCCTTTACTGCGCGCATCGGACGAGCACATTCTGATCGTGCGCGTTCTGCGAGCAAGAAGGGCGCCTGGCCGCTCCTTTCTTATCCTTCCAATCTTTACCCTGCCATTGACACCCTTCTATAGACGGACTACCTTGCGTCGAAAGGATTGGCGCTTGTGGAAACACTGCAGGTTTTGCTGAGGAGGGTGTAACGATGCACGGTAAGACATCTTATTAGTATCTGGTTCGGCTCGGACTTCTTGGATTCGTTGCTGCATCGGGTCTATCTTTGCTTGGCTGTCCTCAGCTGGTGCCCAGGGTCTCGATTCCGAGTTCGGATTCTTCTCCTCCGACCATGGTCTGGCAGACATACAACATGTTGACGAAGGAGAATGGACAGATTGTGAAAGACGGCCAGTCCTTTGATGTGCCGGCCGGCGAGCAGTATATCGTGACGCTAGCGGTTGAGGATCTTAACAGTGGCGTCAAAGATGTCACCCTGAACGGCAATGTCCAGTATACGTGCGAACAGGGTGGTCAGGTCGAGAACAAGAAGTTCCCGCTCGAAACCCAAGAAACGAAGCCGACTCCAGACCAGGAAAACAAAGTGCCTATTACCGCGTCACTTGTCTATGCCGTTGAATTCGGCAAGATGGGATGTAAAGAAAACTGGACGTTTGGGGGAGGAAAACTGTCTTTGGTGGGCAAGGCACATAATTTCGTTGGCGGGGTGGAAATGAGGACCCTGCACATTAGTTTGAAGAAACAACTCTCAAAATGAATATGACCGCATCTCATATAGAGACTTGCCAGTGAAACAGGGCTACCGGCTGATCATTGTCGACAAAGACGGTGTATTAGTTTCTGAGTTCCAACTGACGGAAAATGGCCTGGCTCAGCCGGAGGCCTTTGTCGGAGCGCTCAAACGGTCGATTGAGGACGTTGAAGAGGAAGAGCCCTGATATGGAAAGGCCGTTGTTTGGTCTGCCTGGTCGCTCTGGTTCATCTGGTTTATTTGGTTTCTTTGGTTTATCTAGTTTGAATAGTTGAACAAAACAAACCAGATCAACCTGTCCAGGCGGTCAGGCGCGCGGTCGATGAGTGTTCGTTTATTAGAGATAGCCGCCTCCTACCATGCCTATCGCATAGACTATTCCAGCATGCATTAGATTGCTTGACTCCCGTACTCATTGCGCCCAGAGTGAGCGGGCGAGGTGTGAAGCTCGCTGACTGTCCTATCTCTTGCGCTTCTTTCTTCCTGCGCGTGTGATTCCCCGGTCTCCGCCGCTCCTATGCCAGAGTGTTTCTGAAGTATTGAGACCATTGGGTGTGGCCATCAAGGTGAGGCGGGTCAATCCCTTGATGACTTACAAGTCCACGGACATGCAGTGTCCTTCTCGATACAGGCTCCCAAACCTATGAAGGAGAGATGCGATGACACCAGAGGAACAAACCACGAGGATGAAGAAAGCGATCACGCAGGCCATCAAGGTGATGGGCGATCGATTTGGATCAACGGAAAAAGATGTGGAGAAGACGATTGATGAACTGAAGGCGTCCATGCAGCCGCAGCCGGTCGCAGTGCCTCAGCCTGCGCAGAGCCAGGCAACCGTGGCCGCTGGGGCGTAGTGACTGCAGCCAAATTGCATCGCGACCAGTATGAGAGGGGGGATCGTATGAAGAACGCCACGCAAGTCTATGTGCTGACGCTAAATGCACCGTCAAGAAAAACGGTTCGACTCTGGACCGGAGCGAGCATCCATTCGTTGCGACACTGCACCAGTAAGAAGATTGATCGTACGCTGGCGGAGATGCAGGGGCACGTGGATGATTTGCAGCGCGCTATCAACGTGCAGGCGACAGGCGGATCGTATTCCATCAATCGCTCTCGATAATATGTTTGAGCGGTAAATGCTGTTGTCGATGGGTCACCCTCGCCAAGGTTGAGTACTTCTATCATGCCGGACGATGTAGAAGATAAGAAGGTTCATGTTGCAGCCAAGGTGGCCGGCGCTCTATCACGGAAACCAGCCGATGACGATCTTACGTGTAGCGAATCCCAGATTGAGGACATTCTCTCTGAGGGTGAGTCCATCAGGCCGATGAGCAAGAGCGACAAGGGCCTTCATCCAACACGCCAGCCGAAGCCTTCGCGGTAAGCAGCCCTGGGTGAGGTGTGTGCATTCTTGACCTGCCGAATTCTTAGTGATTTCCTTTCCTCTCTGTCCCACAGAAGCATGATGCGACGAGGTCCTTTCTGGTTGGCCATGGTGCTCTCCATGGTCACCATCGAATCGTTGGGATACGACTGTCGGCCCTTGCCACTGCAGCGAGGTATGCGATATCGATAGCCTGAGAAGGGGAGTCGGATGCTTGAACACAAGACTGATAAGAGGCTCCATTGGCCTCTACCGGCCGACGATTACTGGTCCACTCCCTTCGCTACGTCGCTGTTGCAGCATTTGGATCTGTATCCTGGAGCCTCCATTCTCGACATTGCGTCCGGCCATGGGATTCCGGCCTTCTACCTGGCAGAGCAGGTGGGGCCTACCGGGAAGGTCTTGGCCATCGATCTCAGCCGGCGTCAAGTCGAGAGTGCACGAGCGATCCAAGGTACGCAACTCCCGTGGCTGAGGTTCGAGTGTCTGGATATGAGGGCGTTGCCTCCGTACCTACCCTGTTTCGACCGTATCACCGGCAATCTCTCCGTTATGTTCCTGCGGCCACACCGTTTTGAGGCAGTCCGGGGATTGCTGGAACATCTTAAACCCGGTGGTCAACTGGTGTTGACCTTTCCTTCGCTCGGTACATTTGATTCACTCTGGCGTCGAATTGATCAGGAAATGGCAGAGCATGGCCTCCTGGTGGAACACCGTCGGCTTGAAGTCTATCTCGCTGAACGGCCGTCAGCAGAAGAGGTTCATGGATGGCTGGATAGGCTTCGGCTTACACGTATTGTCGTGACCGAATATCCGTTGAATGTGGTGACTGCCCCAGGCCAAGCGTTTCTACACCATCCACTGCTTAGGGGTGGGTTTCTCGACGATGCGTACGAATGTTTCGATGATCGTGGGTTGGCAGATAAGGTGATGACAAGAGTATCTGAAGATGTGGGTAGCTTCACGCCGCTGATTGCACAGCGGTGCGTATTGTCGGGGTGGAAACCATAGCGGGATCGTGAAACGTGAAGGGGCGCTTCAAACGAAGCGCCCCTTCTGCAGCTATGGCTTATTGGTGTTCGTATTAGAAGCGGCCACGACCGCCACGATCTCCGCCGCCGCCGCCGCCACCGAAACGACCACCGCCGCCCCCACCGCCAGTGCGGGGTTCTTGTGGCTTGGCCTCGTTGACAGTCAGAGGACGTCCGTCCATCTGTGAGCCGTTCAACGCGGTAATCGCGGCCTTGGCTTCTTCCGGTGTGGACATCTCGACGAAGCCGAAGCCTCGTGATTGCCCGGTGAACTTGTCCGTGATCACTCGCGCAGACTCGACGGTGCCATGCGCAGCGAAGAGAGTGGTGAGCTGTGATTCAGTTGCCGCATAGGGCAACCCGCCGACATATAGTTTTGAACCCATGGGGGTTCCTCCTTCTGAAAATGATATTGTCTTAGACTCGAGAACGAACACACGAGGGGAAAGAACGGGCCGAAGACGCGGGGAATGGAGCGGCTTGGGTCGAGCTTCCGATCAGATTCTCGGTACTAACAATATCGGTGATAGGCCGTTTTGTTTGCCGTTTCATGCGAGGCCCGCCGCATCAAACGGGTATATCGTAACAGAGGCGCAAGTGAAAAGCTATAGGTCTCGTGTCCTAGTTTTGTGGCGGGCAGGGGGGGCGATTGTGAAGAGGGTGCGAGAATTGAGACAGTTGTCTAGGGTGAAACCGTCCGGTGACTGTCTATACATCCGCATTGCCTGTCGGGCCGGGACCTGGCCAAATCAGATAGGGTGGCTTTTTCATCGTCTCAGCTGAATGAGGATAGAGACGTCGGGCATAACCATAGGCATCTTCTTGTGCTATCAAACAGGTGGCTGCGGTAACGTGGTTCGATAAAACTCGAAATGATCCTTGATCATCCGCTGCGATCGTCGCCATGTAGAGAGCACAGGAAAAGCTTCCTTCTTTTTGGCAGGCGGTGCTGATCAAGAGGTGTGATCCATCTGGGAAGGTCATGATTGGGTCCAAGTTGGTACGGCTCATATCGGACTCCTTTTCCTAATGCGCGGGGGCTTATACGGCCTGGTTTGCGTAGGGGGTCACATAGAGTCTGAGGGGATGTCCCTCCCATTCGGTTCCTGCAAGGGCGGCTACGGCATTTACAGCCTGTTCACCGGACCCCATTTCGACGAACCCGTATCCTGCTGATCTTCCCGTATGTTTGAATCTGACCACGTAAGCTCTGGCGACCAGCCCATAGGAAGTGAAGATGTCACGTAGCGCACAGTCCGAGACCGTCTCCGGGAGTCCTCCAACATACAGGACACGTTTTCCCATTAGAGAGTCCCTTCGTTTCGTGTCAGGCCACTCGAGTCGATCAAGGTCTTTACTGACAATGACTGTCTCCCGATCGTGCCATTTGCCCAAGGTCAAGCGGCACAGAGATGGACTCACGCGCTTTGGCGGTCTCTTGGGAGAGACCTGTACGAGGAGCAGGACGGAAACTAGAACATCGGTCGCGCGGGATTTAGCGGGAGGGAATGAGGGCGCGAAGGATATAGTGATAACTGAGCTTTCTTTGCCATCATAGCAGAGTCTCACTCGAATAGCACTACGTCAGTCATCATGACAGTTATTCCTGATATTCTGGACGCAGCGGTAAACTGTACCCTTAGCATTGATCATCGAACTACTTTTTCCTCAAAACAGTTGACGCAGTACAGGGTATGCTGTACTGTGACCCTGCAGCGTTGCACTAGTAGTCCGGTGGCACGACTGTATACACCATACCGGGCTTCGCGATCGCATCGCGACCAGGTCCTGTTGGAGTTGACGCCTTTCTGGTTTCTCCCCCTCGGTTCACTGATCCCGTCTTAATGCGATCACACTGAAAGGATAGTGCATTGGATACGACTGTTCAAACGAGTTTTCATGCCATTGGTTTGTCCGAACCGCTCTTACGAGATTTGGCAGCAGCGGGCTTCCTCGTTCCCACTCCAATTCAGGCCCAGGCGATCCCCCCGGCCCTTGCAGGCCGAGACGTCATCGGTTGCGCGCAAACCGGTACGGGCAAGACAGCGGCATTTGTAATCCCTATGATTGAACGCCTTGCACTTTTGCCAAAAGGTCAACCGCAGGCCTTGGTTCTCTCGCCAACGCGGGAGTTGGCCTTGCAGATTTTTGGCACGATCGAAAAACTCGGTCGAAGCCATGGCATCTCGGCCACAGTGATTGTCGGAGGGAGCGATATGCAGGCCCAGATCAGAGGATTACGCCAGCGGCCAGATATATTAGTTGCCACGCCGGGGCGCTTGCTGGACCACATGTGGAACGGGACGGTCAATTTAGCTCCGATGAAATTTCTCGTGCTCGATGAAGCCGACCGTATGCTCGATATGGGATTTGCTCCACAGATCAATCAGATTCTTGACGCGTTGCCGCTTGAAAGACAGACACTGCTCTTTTCCGCCACGATTCCAGAGGACGTCACCCGCCTGGTTCAGGCGAGCCTGCACGGTGCTGTTCACGTGATGATTGCGTCTCCCTCGACGACGGCTGAAGGTGTCACTCAAGTGGTGCGTTATGCAACTTCCCATGAAAAGGAAAAGCTGTTAGGGGCGCTGTTGATGGCGGAACGCGGGACTGTCCTTGTATTCGCCCGGACGAAAAGTCGGGTTGATAGGCTCGGTCAGGCGCTTGAACAGGCCGGGCACAGTGTTGCAGTCATTCATGGGGACCTTAGTCTGCCTCAGCGCCTCCGTGCCCTCAATGGATTCAAACGAGGGCTTGTCAGAATCCTCATCGCAACGGATATCGCGGCCCGTGGGATAGATGTGGCAAGTATCGGCCACGTGGTGAATTATGATCTGCCGAATTGTCCGGAGGATTATATACATCGTGTCGGGAGGACAGCCCGGATGAAAATGACCGGGCGAGCCACAAGTTTTGTGACCCCCGAGGAACGTGATCAGCTGCGCGCGATCGAAACATTGCTCGGGTATCCTGTGCCGTTGGCAGAGGGAAGCCCACATCCCAGTGATCGTTGGCATCCGAAAGAGAGAGTTCAACTGCCCAGTCGTGATCGTCATCGGTGGGGGCGTCCAGGCGAAGACCGACGCCAGCATCAGCCGAACCCTATTGGCCCTGAGAGGATCTAGATTTACGCGGGTGGCTCTAGAACCAGCGGAGGTCGCACGTAGGAGTATGAGTAATAAATGTGGCTACCAAGGGGCTGAAGGAAGTGCATGATGCCGCCCGGTTGCAAATCCGGTGTTGCACGCAGTTAGAGACCGCTAGTATAGAGGTTCCTGGGGACCCCACCGGAGCCCTGCCAAATCAGGATCTTCTCCCTCGGCACTAGAGGGACGCGCAGGCTTTTCAGACTTGCGCTGTTCTCGGCGGGCGTCTTTCTCGCGGCGCTGAATTTGCTTGGCTTTCTCGCGATCTCGTTTTGCGATGGTTGTTTTACCTGCTCGTCCGATGATGCCCTCCTTTGTGCTGCGATTTGTCTCTCGTCTAGGGTTGTGTACCCTCTAGAATCGCGATGACTCCGTCGCTCCGCGGCGTCTTTTGCCGCTTGAGTCCGAAGCGTCTTTAGTGATTTTCTCTTCTCGTTCAGCCGTACGAGAACGAGTGTCTTGGCCAAACCCACGGCTTGCCATGTTCGACACCTGCCTGCGGATGTCTTCCATTGAAGCCGGCAGGCTGGCATCCAGAGGACCGGGAATGCCGAGAACATCCCACCGGATTTTTGGCTTCCTTGTCGACCGTGCTCGGTTCTTTCGTGTTTTGTCGGCTCGCCACCCAGTGGATAGCTTCATATGTGCTCCTTAGTAGAATCTGTCATCTCCAACCGTGCAAGTCCGCTCAGTGGAGATGAGACATCGAATCGAAAGACAGACATCATTCCATCCAACTTCAAGCCGTGATACAGGCGAAAGAAGCCATGGAACGGTTAAGCGACTTCTACTGCAATATCGATCGCGCTGAGACTATGAGTAGGTCCAGAGGCGCGCGAGGGGTAATGTTAGGCCGTATGGTTAAGCAGGGTACCATGGGCTTTGGCGAGAGTCAAATAGGGTATCTAGCTAATGAGAGTGACTGAATCGTACAGCAGAGCCGGATCATATCATTCGCGGGTATGCCCCGACTGCAGGGCGGGATCCAATCGGTACATTTGAAGAATTATATTTGTGAAATCAGTGTTCTGATGTACGGTAGCAATGTGGTAGGAAATTCTGATGCAGCAAGTTTCACATCGATCCTCTGTATTGAATAGGTATCGTCGACACCCACGGGTCCGTATCCCTGCTCCGTTTGTCTGCGTCCTTTCCCAACGTCACTCCCTTCGTTGGTTGAGAAAGACAGGAAGTGACTTGGGTGTGGTCTATGATCTTTCAATCAGCGGAGCCCGAGTCAGCACTGAGGCAGAGATCGTGCCAGGGGATGAAGTCACGTTGACGTTACGTCTCCCCAAACAAATCAACCCCGCCGATATCGCAGTTGCCACCGTGCGATGGACGAAGGATCAATTCTGCGGTTTGGCCTTCAAGCAATTATCGCCGGTTGCACAGAATCAACTAAGAAAGTATGTGTCTATCCTGTCCAGCACTGCCGTATAGTCTCGTGTCGACAATTTCCCTCCATACTCCATAGCGGGGCGCTGATTCTTGAATGAAGCTCGTTGCAGCTCTTCTTCTCTTGAAGAGGGGAATGAGTGGCGGGCCATTCATGATCCACGGTGCTGGGCAAAGTCATTAGGCCTCTGTATGTCGATGTAGTGGAGGGCCGGCAAGCTCAGGGCCTGATCCTTGGGTGGATCGGAGTGTGTAGGGTTGAGTCAGATCACTTGATGGCCACTGCCTTCACTTCCTTAAACGTCGTTTGGCCAAGCAGGGCCTTCTGAACTCCATCTTGCATGAGGGTGGTCATCCCCTCCTGAACGGCAGCCTGTAGCATGTCTTCAGTTTTCGCCTTTGCCTGGATCATGCGTTTAATATTGTCCGATCCCAGTAGCAACTCGTGTAAGGCCACGCGCCCCTTAAAACCAGTGCGATTGCAGATCTCACAACCCTTTCCGCGGGCCAGACGAAAGGTGTTGTCTTGGGGAATGCCGAGCTTGTCCCAATGTTCAGGTCCATAACCCTGGCGTATTTCTTCGTATTCTACCGGTGTTCCGACGTATTGCTCCTTACACTCCTTGCAAATCCGACGGGTGAGGCGCTGGGCGAGGACGCCCAACATCGCATCGGCAAAACTAAACGAGTCGCAGCCCATATCGAGAAGCCGGGTGACGGTTTCCACTGCACTGTTTGTATGGAGTGTGCTCATGACGAGGTGTCCGGTCAATGAGGCTTCGATGCCGATATCGGCTGTTTCTTTATCCCGCATTTCTCCGACCATAATGACGTCGGGATCAGCCCGGAGAAACGCGCGCATGGCCGCGGCAAATGTAAAGTTGATCTTGGGAAGAACTTGGACCTGCCGGAGTCCATATTGCGTGATTTCGACGGGATCCTCCGCCGTCCAGATCTTGATGTCCGGCGTATTGATGTAACCGAGGACGGAATGCAAGGTCGTGGTTTTTCCTGAACCGGTTGGCCCGACGCAGAGAATAATACCGTAGGGTTTTGCGGCAATCTGCTTGATGGCTGCGAGATTCCGATCCGAGAACCCCATCTTGTCGAGAGGCAAGGGCTCGCTGGCTGCGAGCAGGCGCATGACCACGTCTTCGTTATATCCGGCAGTTGGAATCGTTGCGACCCGCAACTCGATTTCTTTGCTATCCGACAGTTTGAATTTGATCTTGCCGTCCTGGGGCTTCCGCCGTTCTGCAATGTCGAGGCTGGCCATAATCTTCAGGCGTGACACGATGGCGCGTCGATAACTTTGCGGAATCTTCATGTACTCAAAGCAGTCGCCGTCTACCCGGAACCGGACAAGCGTTTCCCGCTTTTCACCATAGGGTTCGACGTGAATATCGGATGCGCCTTGTCGATAGGCGTCGGCGATAATTTGATTGGCCAGTCGCACGATGGCATTGTCATTTTCGTCGAGCCCGACTCCGGCATCATCTGCCGCCGCCTCTTGGGCTTCGTTGACGAGTTCACCGAGAATATCGGAGACATTTTCGTCCAGCTTTCGTGTGCCGCCGGTCTCGCCCAGCCCTTGCCCAGTGGCGGAGCCAAGGAACTGGGCGATATCACGACGGAGGCTGATCGCGAAGCGAATATTAAGGCCTGGGAAGGTCCGCTTAATATCCGCCACGCGATCGAGATCGCTCGGATCGTCAGTCAAAATTTCAATGGCGGTCCGGTCGCGCTTGAGAGGCATCCAGTGGTTCTTCTTGAGATAATCAACGTTCAGGTTTTTGAGGAGTTCTACGTCAACGATTGTTCGATCGTTGTATTCAATATAGGGGCATTTGTGAAACTGGGCGAGCGACTTCCCGATCTCGAGTTTTGGAACCTTATATTTCTCAATCAGGATGCTCTCGAAGTCCGACACGCCTTTCTTGGATTCGACAAGCGCCTGATCCAGCTCGTTCTGGGTAATGCGGTTGCTTGTAACCAGCAGGTCGAATTTGGTTGGATTCTTTTTTGTAATCTTTTTGAGATTGAAAAGAGCAATGCCGAGTGCTTTCGAGATTTCCGCGACGGATTCTTCATCCTTTCTTGTGAATCGTGTGCCGCCTTTTTTGTTGAGGAGTTGAAAAACTCCCATCAAGTACTTGTTGTCGGCAACAATCGGGTAGGTCAGCACCTGTTTCGTCTTGAATCCTGTCCGTTTGTCGTAGGAACTGTCATGGAGAAGCGAGGGGTGGATGCTTTGCAGTTCGGCGGCGTTGTAGGCATCCGCAATGCTCACTGGGCGGAGATATTTCGCACAGAAGCCAGCCAAACTTTGTTCAGTGATGGGAATGCGGAATTCCTCGACACTGTCGATGTGAGGGACCTTTGAAAAGATTTCTTTCTTTTCTGAGTCAAACGCGTAGATGGTGACGGCTTCGGCATCAAAGATGCTGAGGATGTCGTTGCGCATGTCAAGAAGAATGTGGTCAAGATCGCTGGCGGCAAGGATCTGGTCCGTGATGCGCTTGACGTTCTCGGTGAAGGCCACTTTCTGCTGAAGTTCTTGAAGATTTTTGGGTATGGGATTCGCCTGCATCGACTGGGCTCCTGACCATCAACCCGAAGGCGTTGCCGGATTTGTCCGCTCAAAGAAGCGTAGGTGTGACCCACGTGAACACAAGTGTCTTGAGGCAGCGCTCGAATTTCAGTCTAGCTGATCAGCGACGGAAGGCAAGAAAAAGGCAGTTTCAGACTGGGCGGTACCGGAGGGACAGAATCCATGGAATCGTCGCTGATGGTAGGGTATTTAACATGATCGTGTGCCTGTAAGATGGCCGACGACGTGGGTGGGGGACAGTTTGAGTTTCACCCCGTCTTTCCGAGTCTTGATCTCCACAACTCCTTCGGCGAGGCCCTTGTCTCCGATGGCGATTTGGAAGGGAGCTCCCATCAGGTCTGCATCATTGAACTTTACACCTGCTCGTTCGTCTCGATCATCCCAGAGTACTTCCAGCCCGGCTGCTTGTAGCCCGTCATAGAGTTGGGCCGTGACTTGGGCGGTCTGTGCGGATTGAGTGAGAGGGAGGAGATGCACATGGAATGGTGCGATCGGGAAGGGCCAGATGATCCCTTTGGAGTCGTGATTCTGTTCGATCGCCGAAGCTGCAGTGCGCCCAACCCCGATGCCGTAGCATCCCATGACAGCGAGGCATTCTTTGCCATGAAGATCAAGAAAAGAGGCTTTCATCGCTTCACTGTATTTGGTGCCGAGCATAAAGACATGTCCGACTTCGATGCCTTTGGCCGTTTTCAAGATCCCGTCTCTTCTCGGTGACGGGTCCCCTGCGCAAGCACTGCGAAGATCGGCAAACTGCTGGACTTGAAAGTCACGATCCCAATTGGCATCGACATAGTGTGTATCGCTCTGGTTGCCTCCGATGACCACGTTGCGCAAGGATTTGATCGCATGGTCGGCTATAATTCGAACGTTTTTGAGGCCAATGGGGCCAGCAAACCCCACCGGAGCGCCAGTGACCTGCTCTACGACAGTGGGAGTTGCGAGTTCAAGACCGGTGAGTCGAAGGAGGCGTTGAATCTTCACTTCATTCGCATCATGGTCTCCTCGTACGAGTACAGCGACTGTTTCCTCCGCCGCTGAATAGAGGAGCGTTTTGATGAGGTGTTTGGAGGAGATGTTGAGAAACTTCGTCACTTCTTCGACCGTCCGGCATCCAGGCGTGTGTACTGTACGCAGGGGGCGTGGGGGGGCTGCGTCTGCATCAGCTTCAGTGGGAGGAAGCACCTCCGCCTGTTCGATATTGGCAGCATAGGCGCCGCCATCACTGTAGACAATCGTATTTTCCCCGGTATCTGCGAGTACCATGAATTCATGCGATGAACTCCCGCCAATCAGGCCTGTGTCGGCCTCCACAGCGCGGAATGTGAGACCGCAGCGTGTGAAGATGCGTTGGTAGGCGTCGTACATCTTCTGATAGCTGAGCCTGGCGCTGGCTTCGTCTTGGTCAAAGCTATAGGCATCTTTCATGATAAACTCTCGGCCCCGCATGAGTCCGAAGCGAGGGCGTATTTCGTCGCGGAACTTCGTTTGAATCTGGTAGAAGTTCAACGGCATCTGCCGGTAGGAACGGACCTCGCGCCTGAATAAGTCGGTGATCACTTCCTCATGGGTCGGCCCTAAGCAGAAATCACGCTCATGGCGATCCTTAAATCGCAAGAGCTCCTTGCCGTAGAAGTTCCAGCGGCCTGTTTCGTGCCACAATTCCGCCGGGGAAGCGATGGGCATGAGGAGTTCCTGTGCGCCGGCCCGGTTCATCTCTTCCCGAATGATCTGTTCGACTTTTCGGATGACCCGAAGCCCCAGGGGAAGGTAGGTGTAGACGCCGGCGGCTACTTTGCGAATCAGGCCTGAGCGAAGCATCAGCTTATGGCTGACGGTCTCCGCTTCGCCCGGGTCTTCTCGCAATGTGGGGATCAGGACTTGAGATGTCCGCATGGGCTATGGATGCAGTGATCGAGAGTGGTGTTGTGGCATCTGCTAACGGATAAAGATCCGCTCAAGATCGTTCCAAAATGCAAAGATCATCACGCCTACTAACAGCACGAGACCTGCCTGCTGGGCGATTTCTCTCTGTCGTTCGCCGAGGGGTTTTCGCAGAATGCCCTCGATCAGGAAAAATAAGAGATGGCCGCCGTCTAGGATAGGAATGGGGAGTAGGTTGAGGACACCTAGATTGATACTCAGAATCGCGATGAGGAAGACCACGCTTGAGGCCCCCTGTGAAGCGGCTTCACCGGAAATGTTGGCGATGGTGAGTGGGCCGCCGATATTCTTGCTGGAGATATCCCCTACGACCATCTTGTAGAGACCGATTGCGGTCAGTTCGGTCCAGCCCCATGTCGCTCCCAAACCGTCATACAATGACAGAAGAGGAGTGCTCGAGCGCATGATCGACCGGCCGGGGCCTGAAATACCAATTTTGCCGATGTCGACCGACTGACCGTTGACCATCGCCTTCTCAACAGAAGGCGTCACAGCCAACGAAATCCGATGCCCCTCCCGCAAGACCTCTACCTGTAACTGGCGGTTGGGGCTTTCTTTCACAATGCCAGTCATTTGAGACCAGGTGTGGATCGTTAGACCGTCGATGCTCACCACATGGTCGCCGGTTTGAAGCCCGGCTTTGGCTGCCGGAGAGCTTTGCATGACTGAAGTGACAAGAGGGGGGGCTTCTTCAACTCCCAGGTAATATCCGGGTTCTTGTGTAGATGTCTGTTGCCCAGGGGCGATGGTGGGTGTGACTTTCACCGTCTTGATTTGTCCGCCTCGTTTGATCTCCAGCGTTAGGGCCTGGCCGTTGCTTTTCGCGACAGCGTCGAAAAGTTCGGTTCTGGTCGAAATCACCTCTCCGTTGACTCGACTCACACGATCTCCCACCTGGATGCCGGCAACATCGGCTGGAGAACCTGGGACCATCGCTTCAATATCCGGAGTCAGATCCTGGAATGTTGGTACAAAAAGCGGAGTACCGGTGGCAAGCCATCCGGCAAAAATGAAATAGGCCAGAATGAAGTTAAAACCAGGTCCTGCGGCGACGATCAGGACTTTTCCCCAGAGGCCTTTGTGTGCGAACGATCGGGCACGATCCTCCTGTGTCGTCGCCTCAGCCTCGTCTTCGCCAAACAACTTTACATAGCCACCAAGGGGAATGGCCGAGAGGAGGTACTCAGTTTCACCCATTTGGCGGCCGAATAGCTTTGGCCCGAACCCAAGTGAAAACTTGAGAACCTTTACACCGACCCAGCGAGCAGCCAAGAAATGTCCGAGTTCATGAAACGCGACCAGCACGCCCAGAACGACCAGGAACCACCAGGCCTTCTGCAACAACAACCAGATGGTATCGGGGGACCAGGTAAATGCCATGAACACAGTGTATGCTCCTTCGTGTAGACTTAGCGTGCTAATGCCACAACCAACGACTCGGCCTTTTCCCTGGCCCAACGATCTGCTTCCAGCGCATCTTCCAACGTTTCCACGTCTTTGGGGTTGTGGTCGTCCATCGTGCTACGAATGATTTCCGCAATGTTGGTGAACCGGATACCCCCGTTCAAGAATGCCTCAACTGCGACTTCATTTGCAGCATTCAATGTGGCCGGCATCGTTCCGCCGATCTGAAGTGATTCATATCCAAGACCCAAACAGGGAAATCGGTCGTGATCCGGCTTGCAGAACGTCAATTTCCCGATTTCTGTCAGGTCCAACGAAGGGAGATCCATCGACAGGCGTTCCGGATACTGCATGGCGTACGATATCGGTGTCCGCATATCAGGCAATCCCAACTGTGCGATCATCGAACGATCCTGATATTCTACCAGAGAGTGGATGATGCTTTCCCTATGGATCATGACTTCGATCTGAGATTCAGGAATGTCGAAGAGCCAACGGGCCTCGACGACTTCGAGCCCTTTGTTCATCAACGTGGCAGAATCGATGGTGATTTTTGCGCCCATTTTCCAGTTGGGATGTTGGAGTGCTCGTTCAGGCGTGACATCCGGCAGTTCCTCGCGGCCTATGGTCCAAAGCGCTCCTCCGGATGCAGTCAAAATCAGGCGGCGGACATCCTCGAGACGGTGGCCTTCCAATGACTGGAAGATCGCGCTGTGTTCGCTGTCGACCGGGAAGATACGAACTCCATACCGCCGCGCCTCGTCCTGCATGAGTTTACCGGCCATGACCATCGGCTCTTTATTGGCCAAGGCGATGTGTTTTCGGCTCCGGATGGCTGCAAGGGTAGGCAGGAGGCCGGCCCCACCGACGATCGCTGAAATGACGAGTTCCGCTTCGGGCGTCGAGGCAACCTGAATCAATCCCTCCTCACCTGCCAGAATTTCGACGGACAGACCCGCACAACGTCGCCGGAGCCTGGCGGCGGCGGTGGTGTCCGATAGGGCGACCACGCTAGGCTTGAATAGGCGGATCTGGTCTTCGAGTTTTTCATCATTGCTGTGGGCGGTGAGGCCTGCTACGCGGAACTTGTCGGGAAACCGTTCCACGATATCCAAGGTATTGGTGCCGATCGATCCGGTGGATCCGAGAATAACGATAGTTTTCATAGACGCTCCTTCACTCGCTAACTCGTAAGCGGCTGGCCAATGTCACATAGTAGTAGAATGCAGGGGCGGCGAACAAGAGACTATCCAGCCGATCCAGCATACCGCCGTGGCCCGGCAGTATCCCGCCGGAATCCTTCACGCCAACGCTGCGTTTCATAACCGATTCGGTCAGATCGCCCCAAAGACCGGTAAAGGTGAGTAGGATAGCCAAGATCAGACAGTCGAGACCTGACAATCCTGGGAGAAACCACCACCGAGCGACATACCCAACGATTATGGCACTTATCAAGCCTCCCACCAAGCCCTCGACCGTTTTTTTGGGACTGATCCTGGGAGCCAAAGGATGGCGACCGCAGAGAGTGCCGGCATAGTAGGCGCCGGTATCGGATGCCCAGGTCACCAGCAGGAGAAAAAAGATCAGCCATTCTCCCTCAGGCAGGAGCCTCGTCATTGAAAGTGTGCCGAGAGTGAAGCCGAGGTAGAGCACGCCAAATAGGGTCATTGCTCCATCTCTCAGGCTCTGTTCGAGTGGCGAGCGACTGAAAAGGGGGACTGACATGATACAGACCAGGGTAGCCAGGAGGGTTGGGAGGATCATGTCATGACGGTGTGCGCCGAATATCAGGGCGGCAAATCCTACCAGCCCGATACCGATCAACCAGGAATGGCTGCGGCCGCCGAAACATAATCGGTAAAACTCGTAGAGGGCGAGCGCCCCTGCCAGCACGACGACGCCAGAAAATGCGAGAGGAGGAAGGTAGCGAGTGACACCATAGACCAGTGGGGCGAGGACCAGAATGGTATAGATCCGACGGGGATCAAATCGAGACGGTGCGGCTGGTTCAGCCTGTGGCCGGCCGGTAGTCTTATATTCCTGCGTCTGGAGGTTGAGATCGGCCACTATGAAGAAATAGTGCTGAGGACACGACCAAATCGCCGCTCGCGGCGCTGGTACTCCAGCAAGGCCAGCAAGAGTTCGCGGCGACGGAAATCGGGCCACAGGGTCGGAGTGAAATACAGCTCGGTATAGGCGAGTTGCCAGAGGAGAAAGTTGCTGATTCGTGTTTCTCCGCTGGTACGAATCAACAGGTCTGGGTCCGGCAGCCCGTGGGTGTAGAGGTATTGCTGGATCCGCGACTCATCCACATCGTCGGGTTGCAGCTTGCCATCTTCTACGTCGTGAAGCAGTTCACGGACCGCATCCACGATCTCAGCGCGGCCGCCGTAGCTGAGGGCGACCGTGAGATGCAGACGATCGAGATGGGCAGTTTCCTGTTCGGCGGCTCTGACCCATTGGAGGGCGGAGGCAGGGAGAGAGTCGAGTCGGCCGATTGTGCGCAATCGTACGCCCTGCTCGATGAGTTTAGCACGCTCCGTTGAGAGATAGTATTCGAGCAAGCCCATGAGCGAAGAGATTTCTTGAAGGGGGCGGTTCCAATTCTCTTGAGAGAACGCGTAAATTGTCAGGGCATGGATACCCAATTCCAAGGAGACCGTAATCATTTCGCGGACTGACTTGATTCCTTCCCGATGGCCGGCAATACGGGGGAGGCTCCGCATCTCTGCCCAACGACCATTACCGTCCATGATGATGGCGACGTGTTTAGGTAAAAGGTCCGGTTCGAGTCTTGCGACAAGCTCTTCAACGGATAGCTGGTCCATAGCCGGCGAGTCTTTCGTGTCCATAAGTGTGCTGTTGGTAATGACCCCTCTCAGGAAGAACGTGAGGTAGGTGAGCAAAGTCTAATGGCGGGAGAAAGTAATGTCAAATAGATTTTCGTAAAAGTCCTGTAAAAGCGAAGAGTTGCAGGAGCCATCGTTGCGCCTCCGGAAGTTGATCGGCTATACTGCCCACCTCTTCGCATGCTAACTGTCGTGAGGATGGATACACCATGGGTGAACTTGTTCAGTTGACGTCCTTCGGTCTGACTGAGGGAGAGGTGTTCGAGGCGCTTGGGCGAGTCAAGGTTCGTGATGTTGACTATGCCGACCTCTACTTTGAGTCCTGCGTGTCAGAGTCCGTTTCAATGGAGGAGTCCCTCGTCAAGCGTGCGACGAAGAGCGTGTCGCAGGGTGTGGGGGTACGAGCGACGGCTGGAGAAAAAACCGGCTTTGCCTATTCCGACGAACTGACGAAGGCGGCGCTCGAACTCGCAGCAGATACGGCTCGATACATTGCCAATTCGCCGAGCGGGGACACCCAGATATCGGTTCCGGTCAATCAACGCCCAACGAGAAATCTCTATCCAATCGAACGGGCACAAGCCGAAGTCGCCACGGTGGATCGCGTGTCCTTGTTGAATGCCATCGATGCGGAGGCGCGCCGGTATGACTCGCGTATCAAGAATGTGATGGCCTCGTTCAATACAGAGTATAAGGTCGTCGTGATCGCCACATCGGACGGGTTGATCATCGGGGATCTGCAGCCACTGTCGCGGCTGCAAGTGACCTGCATCGCAGAGGAGAATGGCCAACGACAAGCGGGCTCGTTCGGCGGGGGTGGCCGTGTCGGATTTGAGTTCTATCACGACGGTGACCGGCATTTGCGGTTTGCGCGTGAAGCGGCACGTGAAGCGATTCTCAACCTCTCTGCGGTCGAAGCGCCGGCCGGTGTCATGCCGGTCGTGCTGGGTGGAGGATGGCCCGGAATTTTGTTGCATGAAGCGATCGGTCACGGCCTTGAAGCAGACTTCAATCGCAAGAAAACCTCGGCATTCTCCCACCTCCTCGGAAAGCGGGTCGCGTCGGACGTCTGTACGATCGTGGATGATGGAACCTTGCCAGGCCGGCGTGGCTCGCTCAATATGGACGATGAAGGCACTCCGACCGGTCGTACCGTGCTCATCGAGCGCGGGATCCTGCGCGGCTACATCACTGACAAATTAAATGCGCGTCTTATGGGGATTCCCTTGACCGGCAACGGGAGGCGAGAAAGTTACCAGAGTGTGGTGCTGCCGCGAATGACGAATACCTTCATGTTGGCTGGTGCATCGGATCCTGAAGAGATCATTCGCTCGGTCGATCGTGGGCTGTATGCCGTCTCGTTCGGAGGCGGCCAGGTGGATATCACGAACGGGAAATTCGTATTTTCTGCCAGTGAAGCATACATGATCGAAGGAGGTAAGGTAACGAGGCCGGTCAAGGGGGCGACGTTGATCGGCAGCGGGCCAGACATTCTCACCAAAGTTTCGATGGTCGGACACGACCTCAAGCTTGACGAGGGCATCGGTACCTGTGGCAAGGACGGGCAGTCTGTGCCGGTGGGGGTTGGCCTGCCGACCATTCGAATCGACGAAATTACTGTAGGCGGAACGCAAGAATGAGCCAGCAAATACAAAAATCCGATGGCTACAGCCAACTCGCGGTTGATCTCTTGGCTAAAGCGAAGCGCAGTGGGGCGACGGCAGCGGACATTATTATCGCCGACGGCGAAACCTTTTCGCTACAAGTTAGATTGGGTTCCGTCGATCGCCTCACGAAAGCCCGCGAGAAGCATCTCGGCTTACGCGTGTTTGTCGGGAAACGCTCCGCCAGCACCTCCACCTCCGATTTTTCGGCGGACTCGTTGAATCAACTTGTCGCCGAGACCTGTAATTTGGCCAAAGCTGTCGTGGAAGACCAGGTATCCGGCTTGCCGGAAGCGGATCAGATGGCAGCCAAGTGGCCGGATTTGGATCTCTATGATCCGACCAAGCTGAACACTGAGCAGCAAATAGAATTGGCCAAGCGGGTAGAGGCTGCTGCCATGTCTATGGACGAGCGCGTGACAAACTCGGAAGGAGCTGATTTCGATTCCTCCTCGGGGCGCGTGGTATTGGGCAACAGTCATGGGTTTCTGGGAGAGTACCAGAGTTCCAGCTTTTCGATGTCTGTGTCGCCCGTTGCCACCGATTCACAGACCGGGGCCATGCAGCGCGATTCCTGGTACGCCATACAACGGAAATTCGCCAAGCTGGACTCTCCGGAGGCGGTGGGGTTGGAAGCGGCGCGTCGGACGGTCCGCAAGCTCGGGGCGAGGAAAGTTGCCACCCAACGAGTTCCCGTCGTCTTTGATTCTGAAACGGCCGGGAGTCTCATGGGGAATCTCTGCAGCGCGGTTTCAGGCTATTCACTCTATAAAGGTGCGTCGTTCTTGACGGGCCGACTAGACAAACCGATGGCCCCTGAGCATGTGACAGTGTACGACGATGGACAAGTGGTCGGAGGGCTGGGGTCTAGACCGTTCGATGGCGAAGGTCTGCCGACCAGGAAGACCACGGTGGTGGAACGGGGGGTATTGAAGAGCTATCTGCTTGATACATACTCAGGGCGGAAGCTCGGATTGGCTTCGACCGGGAATGCCTCGCGCAGCGTCGGGGAAAATCCCTCGGTCGGTCCTACCAATTTCTATCTCGTGCCAGGGATAAAAACGGCGGACGAAATCATTAAGACGGTGAAGCAGGGCCTGTATGTCACGGACCTCATTGGTTTTGGCATTAATATGGTGACGGGTGATTATTCACGAGGCGCCTCTGGGTTTTGGATCGAAGGGGGAGAGTTGGCCTATCCAGTTGAAGAGATCACGATTGCAGGCAATTTGAATGACATGTTTGCCGGAATAGAAATGATCGGCAGCGATCTGGTGTTTCGTGGTCGCATCGCCAGTCCGACCGTGAAGATTGCAGAGATGATGGTAGCGGGCAACTGATCGCCATGGCGATCAGTTGCAATGCTGAATGTTGAATGATGAGTGTGGAATGACTTCCCGTCTCAATTCATAATTCAAAATTCCTCATTCATCATTGCGCCAGGCTGGAGGTGACTTATGGCCGAGTCAATCAGGGAAACGATGGTCCAGTATCCTAGCGACAAGGTGACGATGCGGGCCTTTGTCGCAGCTCCTCACACCAAAGAGCGGCGTCCCGCGGTTATCGTGGTTCAGGAGTGGTGGGGACTGACCGACCACATCAAGGACGTGGCCTGTCGCTATGCCGCAGAGGGCTACGTCGCCATCGCGCCGGACCTCTACTCCCGTCTGGGCAATGCTCTTACAACAGATCCAGCCGAAGCAGGCAAGTTGATGAATACCCTCAAACAAGAAGATGGACTGACGGACTTGAATGCGACGGTGGCATATCTCAAGACCGTTCCGGAAGTAGACGCGAAGCGAATCGGCGTCACGGGATTCTGCATGGGCGGGTCCTATGCGTTGATGCTGCCCTGCGTCAATTCTGACATCAAAGCCGCCGCGCCATTTTATGGCCAGGTGCCAAATCCCGACACTCCATTACAGAAGCTTGCCGGTCCGGTTCTCTATATCTATGGTGAAGACGATGGCTGGATAACCAAGGTGGACGTGCAGCGGCTTGCGGCGGCGCTGAAGAAGTACAATAAGCCTGGGGAAATTAAGACCTATCCCGGCGCGCCTCATGCGTTTTTCCGTGATACGGATAAGACGGTCTATCGGCCTGAGGCGGCCAAGGAT
Organism: Nitrospirota bacterium; assembly: GCA_016219645.1. NCBI lineage: Bacteria > Pseudomonadati > Nitrospirota > Nitrospirota bacterium. The sequence goes on along the minus strand of JACRLR010000053.1, from coordinate 21,566 downwards.
GCTTGGGCAAGGACGAAGGCTTTCTTTAAACAACACCTCAGTGCGTAGGAGAAATCAGGAGCACCATGCCGCTTGATGCCGAACAGGGAAAAACCATGCTCCAGTTGATCACGTCTCGGTACGATGATCGGCATTGGCGCAAGAAGATTGAGAAGACCCTGGGGCTGCCGCAATCCGGCGTCGCGGAGCCTACGCAACAGCAGATCTTTATGTATCTCAAGCTCGGGCTCAAGGCCTATAAATCCCGCCGCGCCGATCCTGACTCCTGGATCATTGGTGGGTACGCGACCAAGGAAGTCATCGATCGGGCCAAGTTCCAGCCTCAGCTGGTTGGTTCGGATGTGACGAAGGACGATGTCGCGTTTCTCGGGATTGATCCCGGGAAGGAGATCGACGAGACCTGGTGGGACGAGATGCTGGTGCAGTGGTTCGACGTGCCGGAAGAAGAAAAGCCTGCCGAGGAAGAAAACGGTGAGGCCGCGGATTCAGACCCTTCCTCAACGATCACATCCAAGGCGTAATCCCCACCGGCGTTTTAGACTCGGTCGTGGTGCGATGCCGAGGCTCAACCGCTCCCACACCTCCCAGAGCGACCCGTTCGGGCTCCGCCGAGCGGAAACCTTCGGAAATTCGGAAAAGTCGCTCGGGAGGATGCGTGCCGCCACACGACCTCCTGAATCACCCAACTACGCCTGGCGCGCTCTCAGCCTGTAAACTCGCCGAGCCTCAAACAGTACAGGCTTCGCCGTTGCAACTGGAAAGCAACGGCCGCACGCTGCGGCAAGTTGTGTCCCGATTCATCCGGTCATCGGCGGCAACGATCCTCCCAAGCGACTTTGAAAAATAAATTGAGCCCAAGGGGACTGGCTCAGCCGTCTTCGGCGGTGCCTGTCCCGCTCCCAGCCCGCTGCTGCTACCGCTCTTGTCAACGCCCTGCTGGCTCGCCCTCACGCTCAGTCACGCTTGGCCCAGAAACTAGCTCCGTTCCGACCGATGGTCGAATGGAGCGTCGAACAGTTTGTGCCACCCGCTAGAAGCGGGCCGCATGACTTCACTACGGCGAGACTCAGTATGGCGCTGATGTCGCATCAGCAACAGCGGGCGTCGTTGGGGAGAAGGTCAGCAAGCTTAGAAGGAATTGTTGAGACAGACGCGATGCCGAGGTGGAACTGCTCCTGAAGCGACCCCTCACAAGTCTCAGATCGCTCACCATCCCCACTGGGCGCGGGAGGGATAACGATCAAGATCAGCCGCGTCCCTGCAGCGAAACGGCAGGGATATCGGATGGAGCACATTGTTAGGCGTCATGTGCAGCCTTCCTCGCTGCTAGCTGAATACCGGCTTTACTGAGGCGATCACGACTCATCTTTGATCGGTTTTGCCTATTCAACCGCAGCGTTTCAGTCGGCGATAGAAGTACGAGCTTATAACGACGTTTTACAAATGCTTTGAATTGAGCGTCGCTCAGTTTTTGGTCGATTTTGTCTATGGCCATCTGAGTGAGATGGCGAATGGGCGCCACATGTTCAATGAGCACTTTATCTCCAGCTTGATGTAGTTCCCAAGCCTCAACTGAAAATGTGGCGTTCTTAAAACTTCTGAGATTATTGAGGTGGCTGAGTTCAGGATAGTTGAGCCGTAGTCCAAGTAAATTCAGAATGCGTTCCGCACTGTGAATAGCTCCGCCATTGTCTGTAAATCCTGCTTCAACCATCTCGTTGCGAAGCGCTGCCGCTTTGCGAAACATTGCAATCAAAAGGTCTGGCGGATATTTTCGGGCGCGCGTCTTGTCAATTTTCTCTTTCATAAGAAGTCTTCCGCACATTTTCAAACTGAGACACTACCAGCATACTAGACTAGCCGAGACGCTTTGCATGACGCTTAACGTATAGGTAATCGGCCTTGCGCGGCTTTATGCGCAAGGTCCGTGTTGACCGCCATGTTAGGCCGGCGCATCAGTTTGCTCTGGTATTGGACGTTCTAGAGCACTTGCGATAGCGGTTCGATCGCCTTGCTGCCATGCATGAATGAGCATTCGGCCTTTATCGCTAATGTTTACGGCATAGGTAACAAGCTGCCACGCATTATTAGCTTTTTGCTCCACCGCTACTAACCCAGCAGCAATAAGCCTTGAGAAATGCAGTACGCCATCGCCTGACAGAACCAGATAGTCTTTTGGCCACATGCTGAGAAATAGCAAGCGATCAATTGCCTCGACATCGAAGGCGCGGCCGATTGCCACGAGCATTGCTTTGTAAGCGTAGATTGACCCCTGCGAGATCGTGCCTCGGTGATACAGGGCGTGACAGGTAGGGCACAAGGCAATAAGGTTGGCTGGGTCGTCACCTCCACCACCACTCACCTCCCAAAGATGATGCATGTCGAGTGCAAGAATTCCTCGGCAAGTTGGTACTGCGCAGCGGTAGCCCGCTTCGGTGAGCACCAACGTAACTGTGCTGAGAGGCAGTTTCTGTCTTTCGCGAGGCTTAACTTTTGATGTGCGCGTTGCCATGATCGTTGAAAGGCCTAACTATTGAGCACACTGATCGGCATAGTACGCAGATGTCGCACGCCAACTCTCGCGCAATTCTTCTGGCGGTCCATAGGCTTGTCAACTCTATCAGCAACACAGCATTGGTATGCTAAACAGGCCGGCATCATAACGTCATAACTGCGTAGGGTTCAACTCTTGAGCGAGCCTCGGATGGAAGGGATGGGCACGGAGGCTTTCGCCATGGTGCCATATGCCGGTCAATTGCCAAACCAGGTGCCGTGGCGCCGTTCTTCTGGTCCCCTAAGGCGCACGGCCAAGAGAGAAACGCACAATAGCAGTCGCGCTCCATCGCATTATGGCGAAGCCGGAGCTGCCCGCCCTTCGTCAGCCGAGGCCTTCCTCTGCGCTGTTGAGTCCGAAATGGTTGTTTCCAGAGAGATGATGAGAGAGTGTCCTCTAACGGACATCCGCCTTTGGCCGGTGTGCTGCAAATGGGGTATCTACGGCGTGAACATTTCCTGCAAGACCGCAAGAACTGCCGCGAGGGTGCCGGGAGCGATTCGTCCGAGCCGCCTGCTAAGCCGCTCGCTATCAACCGTGCGCAGTTGGTCCATTGCGACAAACCCCGCGCGATCACGGAAGCGACAGCGTACACGCCAGGGGTAGGCCTGCCCTCCTGTGGTCATCGGCGCGACGATGACAGTTCGCAGATGCTGATTCAGCTCATCGGGTGAAATGACCAGGCAGGGCCTTGTTTTTCTGATTTCACTGCCTCGGGTAGGATCAAGTTCAATAAGATATACATCGCCGCGGGTAGCATGTGGGTGCTCTACCGCCACTTCCACTCTTCCTTATCGAATCGAGTCGACGTCGATGGGTCGAGGAGGCGATCTTCGTTACGTTCCCGCATGCGCCGGGCGGCTTCGCCCCAACCGGCCCGGGGTTTAGCCGTTTTGGAGATAAGGATGCGGCCAGGCTCGGCCTGAAGTTCGACTTCATCCTCCAGCTGAGCTTCCTGAAGCAATGTCTTCGGAAGGCGAATTCCACGAGAGTTGCCGATCCGAACGATGTGTGCTCTCATCTGCATCTCCTATGAGATTACATTGTAATCACATCCTAAACGAGAAGCAAGTCCAGCTATCCTGAGTTGAGTTGAAGGGTGAAGACGAGTGACGAGTTATGACCCGAACAGATCCAACTGTGCTGGCTGTGGCGGTTCGATGTGTAGTGTGGGTGTGGCAACCGCGGTTGCTGCGGCTGGTTCGGCCGGTTTTGTGTTCTTGTCGAGAAATTCTTTGAGTTTCTTAAAATCTGCCTTCAGTGTATCGAGTAAGTTGCCTTGATGGAGCGCTGCAGCCGGGTGGAGTAGGGGAAAGATCACGAAATCTTTCATGTAGAACGCCTGCCCCTTCACTTTTGTAATTCCGACCTTTCTCTCCAATAGCGTTTGCGTTGCCCAGTTACCGAGCGTGCAGACCAGTTTCGGACGGATCATCGCAATCTGTTGCATCAAAAACGGCTTGCACGTTTCGACTTCATCCAGTTCCGGGTCGCGGTTGTTTGGGGGGCGGCACTTAATCACGTTGGCGATGTAGATATCGCTGCGTGACAATCCAGCCGATTGCAGCAAGTCGTTTAAGAGTTTTCCCGCTGCCCCGACAAACGGCTCTCCCTGCTGATCTTCGTTGAAACCGGGCGCTTCCCCGACGAACATCACGCTGGCGTGAGGATTCCCCACACCGAATACGACTTGAGTCCGGCCCATCTTCGCGAGCTTGCAACGTTGGCAGTCGTGCAGTGATTTGCTGAGTTCAAGGAGCGTCATAATGATGACATTGTGGAAGTGGAAAAGTTCACCGGATTCTAGGCGGGCCAATTTTTCTTGTCAATGGAAGCAGAACGACGGTTGAAAACATTGCCACACGCGTTGGAGGCAGGTGGAGTTCTTCGGCATCTTGCTAGCGGAGGGTTATGGCATCAGCGCACCGGTTGCCGCTGACAATGGCGCTTTCGAGGTTGGGCGGCCATCCTGTATCGGTCCAGCCTCCTGCCACAAGCAAGTTGGCAACCGGACTGCGCTGGATCGGGCGATGTGATTTTGTCCCGGGTTTGAGCGAGAGGATACTGCTGGGTCTTATCCGGCGGCGTATCGAAGAGATCCTGCTGTCAGGCTTGAGGAGCCCTAAGGATCTGAGCAGGTCAAGGGGAATAAGGTCAAGATCTGTGTCTGGGTGAGGTTGCGAGAGCTGATTATCGGTCGTAACGAGAGAAAACACTGTACGGTCATGTACTGTGGGCGCTGCGAGTACCGAGTGAAAGGATGGGTCATTCAAAAGGATGAGACGAGAGGTGACACAGGGCTGTTCGGCATACACCCAAAAGATCATGCTGTCGACAGATCGCAATTCCGTGAGTTGCTGAAAATACGCATAGCGGGTCAGCCACCGCTCTGGAAGTAATGGTGTGAGTTCGTGAGGGGGCAAAGCCGCTACATACCAATCAGCTTGCAGCTCTGAACCGTCCTGGAGTAGGACGCTCGAGATTCGATCTTGCTGATAGCGGAGCTGTATGGCTTCCGGATTGCATAAAATGGTCGCGCCGAGTTGGGTCAGTCGTTCGATCATTGGCTGCACGAGGCAGGTCTGGAGCGAGTTCTGAACAACCGAAACACGGCTGTCAGAACGAGTTCTTAGGAAGAATGGCCTCAGCGATGTGATAAAGGCATCGGCAGATATCGTGGAAAGATCATTGCCGGTGAGCCATCGTGCAATGGGGTTCCAGACGACGCGGCGTGTCCGTGCGTTTTGTTCGACTGATGCAAGCCATTCGTCGGCGGTCCGCTGCTCCAGATCGGCAGGCAGTTCCTCATCGCCTTCCCACAACTGCTCCACCCATGAAGCCAGCCGCCAGCGTTCCTTCCAGGGCATGCCAGCAAATTTCAGCAGACTCACCCAGGTATGAAGAGGAGCAGGGAAGGAACTGCGTGGGTAATGAACAAGGGAATTGTTCAGGAGATGGAATTCTAGCGGGATTTCGGTCTCTAACGGTTGCTGGCTACCTGGATGCAGAGAAGCCAGCAAAGATCTTGTTGCTCGGTGGCAGCCCAAGATGGTGAATGGCTCAAGGGTACCGGAGGGATCTTCTCTTGTGGCAATGCCTCCAATCGGGAGGCGACGATCGATGACCGTCACGTGATAGCCATGACTGGTAAGGAGGAGGGCAGCGGTAAGGCCGGCCGGGTCGCCGCCTAAAACCAGGGCGGATTGAGTGGCGGTGAATGTCACGACGATCGGGATCGGAGCCAGACTCCAGCAGCCACAGCCAGACGGCGGCTCGTTGTGAGCCGGGCTCGAGGGCCGAATATCTGATGCCTTGGTTCTTCGATTTTTTGCAGGATGCGGAAATAGACAGCGCGCATAATCTCGGCGACAGTCAGCGCCTTCTGGTCGGATGCGGGCAGAGCTTCGAACGCCGCTTGTGCCTTTGCGTAGTACTCATGGGCTCTTGCGGTCTCGAACCGAACTAACGTATGGAGCTCTGTGCTCTCCTCACGTTGAAGAATTGCCTGCTCGGTGCAGCCGAATTTTTGGAGCTCGTCTTGCGGTAGATAGATGCGGCCTTGGGCTGCATCGGTTCCGATGTCCCTCAGAATATTCGTTAATTGAAATGCCATTCCAAGCGCGACGGCGTAGTCTTGTGCTCTGGCCGACGTCGGCCCGAAAATATGGAGGCAAATCAGTCCCACGACTGACGCGACCCTATAACAGTAGAGCGAGAGGTCTTGAAATGATGCATACCGGGAGGCCGTGAGATCCATTTCGACCCCCTTGATCAGCTCATCGAAATAGGCTCGTGGGATAGACAGTTGCTTGACATGGCTCGCCAGGCTGACTGTTACAGGAAAGGTCGCCGTGCCACGGTAGGCTGCGTCAAGTTCGGTCCGCCACCGCCGCAGTTCCTCCTGGGGGTTGCTCCCTGCAGGCGGTTCATCGACTGCATTATCGACCTCCTTACAGAAGGCATAGACAGTGTACATCGCAGCGCGTCGTTGTTTAGGGAGAAACAGGAAGGAGTAATAGAAATTGCTTCCGCTCTTTTTTGTGAGAGCTGTGCAGTAGGCTTGTGCGTCACTGACGGAGAGGGAACTCATGGATGTTGGTAAGTCGGGAGTGGCCCAAGACGGCGGGCCATGGGTTCGTAAATAGACCTGTGATCTAACGGATGTAGGAGCGCGACCAAGAGTTCGATGCCGTCAATCAAACGGGGGCCTGGACGGCTGAAATAAGAAGATGCATCGACCAGCAATGTATGTTCCGCCAGATTGGAGGGCAGGCGCCATTGACCTGGCTGCTGCATCAACTGGCCCAGCTCTTGGTGCGTCCGTTCTACGGAAAACCCGCAGGGCATTAGGATGAGAATGTCTGGAGTGGCAGCCAGAATCTCGTCCCATGTTGCAACTCGTGAGGGGCTGCCAGGTTTTGAGAGGACATCCTGGCCACCGGCGAGTTGGACCATTTCAGGAACCCAATGCCCCGCGATATAGAGAGGGGAGAGCCACTCGATGCAGACCACGCGAGGGCGATACGAGATGCCTCGGACGCGAGCATGAACAGCCTCTAGTCTGTCACGCAACTGAGCGGCGAGGCGATGCCCCTCAGCCGACCGATTGGCGGCGTCGCCAATGCGAATGACGTCATCGATCACATCCTGGACAGTACGGGGGTTCAACGTGAGGACGCTCGGTCGCCGAGGCATGGAGGAAATGGCGTTGTGTAGTTGGTCCGGCGTAACGGCGCAAACATGGCAGAGGTCTTGGGATAGGATTAGATCTGGTCGCGCCTGTCTCAACAGAGAGTCATTCAACCGATACAGTCGTTGTCCTGACGCCACCAGCTGCTTCACTTGCCGGTCGATGTCGCCGCTAGTCAGTTCATCGGAAGAAATCATCGGTTCAACCATCATGGGCAAGCGTTTGGCCGATGGCGGGTAGTCGCATTCGTGACTGATTCCGACCAGTTCATCGCTCAGGCCGAGTAAGGCAATCACTTCGGTGGCACTGGGAAGCAGTGAGCAGATTCTCATACCGTGAGGTCTTATCCGGCCGGCCACAATTGTTCGCGGAGTTTGCTCAGGCGAATCTGTGACAGGCTTTGGGTAACCATATGGGCTTCATGCAAATCGTGGATCGTATGGGTGTTTGTGACGGCAAGGACTTTCATCCCGGCGGTTTTCGCGCTGCGGATACCAGGGATCGAGTCCTCAATCACCAAGCAGGATTCGGCTTTGATAGCCTGGTCCCTGCATTGTCGGTTGAGCGCGGTAAGGGTTTGGAGAAAGGGTTGGGGGTCTGGCTTCCCCCTGGCGACGTCTTCTGCGCTGGTGATGTGTAAAAATTCCTTCCGGAGCCCGGCCTGTTCAAGGATTACTTCGATTTCATGGCGGAGGGCACCGGACGCGATGGCCAACGGATACGCAGCGGCGGCCTCACGCACGAACTCGCGCACTCCGGGGAAAATGACCAGATGATTCTTCACGGATTCCATGTAGGCATGGGCCTTTCGTTGCATCAATTGCATGAGAGCCGCTGGGTCTATGGGGTGCTGATGCGCGGTGAGCGCCGTGATAAAACAGCCCCGATCGTCGTACCCCAAGTAGTTGGCGTAGTAGTCGGCTTCAGTCAGGTTGATGCCGACTTCTGCCAAGGTCTGACGGAAACCGGCAAAATGGAGTGGCTCGGTGTCCGCGATCACCCCATCGAAGTCAAAGATAATTGTTCTGAGTGAGGTCATGGGCTTGTCTCAAGACGCACGGGTGTTGCTCTGAGATTGAAAACGGGCGGATTATAGCACAGGAGGATCGTCTGAACAGGTGTGAACGCCTCTATGACACTGAGGTGACCTGTGAGGGAAGCGGGAAGGTCAGAACTTTAAGCGAAGACGTTTCTCCGTTACCCAACCTTTTACACCATCTTCGGTTCGAACCAGATACATCCATCCTCCCGGCTGTAGATCTCCATCCATGACGGTCAGTGAGACGCCTGGGCGAATGACTGGTCCGGGCCTGCTGCTGGCCGAATCTGCAAACAGCGGAATACTTCCTCCGGGGGCCATATCGTCTGCCGTGACGGTTACTTTCTGGCCTTCGCCGAACATCGGGTCGAGAGGAGCGGTCACGGATGTAGCTGGCGCCGCTGCCGTTTTGGACGGCGGATCGACTGCCGGGGCCACGGCAGCAGGGGGAGAGGCTGGTGGAGACAAGGGGGCAGAGGCGTTGTCACTTGGGCTTGGAGCAACTTGTGGTGTCGGTGCCGGAGGAGCTACGGGCGATGGTGCCAACGGTTTTGGCTTCGTGGCGACTGGTGGCGGGGCACTCTCGCCTATGTAGGGGGCCAGCAATTCTGTCATCATCTCCGGTTCCATGGTGGCAATATAGGCGATGCCGCCGACGAGGATCAAGAGAATGATCCAGAGGATCGGGCGTCCCCCACTGGGTTTCTTGCGTGGGTTTAGCGGGGTCGGTGTTCTCGTAGAGGTCGTCTGATCGAGCTCCTCTTCCGTAAATTCCAAATCTGGTTCCGGTTGGCGGGCAAAGAGGAGAGTCCAGTTAAAAGGATTCCCGACGGATGTCAGGTTCCCAACAAGCGCAGCCATCGACGACCTCCCTACTGAACGGTTCAATCCTGTATAGCCTAATCTGTGAAAATACTTATCACCATCATCTGGTAGTGTCAATTTTGTTGAGAATTTGTTACGAGTGACAGACGAGGCCGGTAGAGATTCGAATGGCTGCAGGAATCGCCTCGTGCTCGCTGCAGTATGTTCGAAAAATGAGGAGACCATTCGCTCCAAGTTGCGGGCGAGCGAAGGACACAGTCGGGAGTCTTGCATCTTAAGGGTACAGTTCGGCAGAATGGGCGCCCACTAACGGCGGGTTATGAAATCCTATCGCGAAGAACTCTGGTTCGAGACGAAGACGCGGCGCGCCTATCTGAACATCACGCAGCAGGTCGAGGCAGCGGTCAAGAAGAGCGGAGTCCGAGAAGGGCTCGTGCTCGTGAATGCCATGCATATCACGGCCAGCGTTTATGTTAATGACGACGAACCGGGCCTCCTCAAAGACTATGACCGATTCTTGGAGACGCTGGCCCCTCAAGGCGCGACATATCGACATAACGAGACCGGAGAGGATAACGGCGATGCGCATATCAAACGACAACTAATGGGGCGAGAGGTTGTCGTCGCGATTACAGAAGGCCGGTTGGATTTCGGTCCATGGGAGCAAATTTTCTATGGGGAGTTTGACGGATTGAGACGTAAACGTGTCTTGGTGAAGGTGATCGGGTCATGATCATCATGTCATCCGATCGGTGCTCATGACCCGGTGGAGAAAAATTGCTCGACCGCTTGCTACCGTAATGAAAGTTTGACAACATGGGGCGACATTTGCGCACGGTTTGACGGTAGGAGTCCGTTTGTATGTTAAGTTGGTCTCGCCCTGATCCCCTCACGAGAGATCTCGTTCATTTGATCAATGCCCGGCGCCATGACCATGGCGATACCGATGCGGCAATCGATACACTGCAGGCCTTCTTGGAGCAGGGAAGAGAGTATGATCTGCTGACGGTGCTGGCGGCGTTGGATGAAGACATGGCGGAATGGCTTTTTGATCTTCTCGCCGAGGCATCCTGTTCGGTACTCATCGATGGGCCGGCTGATGACAAATTATCCTATGCCATTATGGCAGCGTTGGAACTTCCTCTCCAAGCCAATCTGGCCCATCCGCTCAAGTTGAAGATCGATCCGGTCGCAACAGCGGATCTGTTACATCGACATCTCCGGCTTTCCGCTGGGACGGTGGTTCGTGTGGAGTCGCGGCTCTTGACCGACTCAACGCTGGAGCCGCTCAGCCTCCAAGGGTTGAACGATCACTTGAGTACGGTGGCAGATTCCCAGCGGGCCACGTCGATTGCCGCCAGGCTGTACCCGCCTGTTGAAAGCACCGCCTTTCTCTTCTTCGAATTGATCGGTGTGCCGGACTCCGGGTTGCCCGATTCGCTGGAGGATAGGAATCGTCGAGCTCTTCTTGAAGGCCTTGTCGCACAATGCCCTGAGTTGGCGCTGGCCCCCGATACGATCGACGCACCGGTCTACGCAGCCTATGCCATGTTCGATGCCCAAAATGCTGTGCGTCTCCATCGATTGGCAGATGAGACTGCGGCTGTCTGGCGTGATCTAGAACCGCTCGTCCGAGCCCGCACGATCGTTCACCTCCATACGCAATGTGGGAATGGTGTGTATATGCCGGTATGGACCGATCTGTTTGACCCGGAATTGCCTGAAGGTCATGGACCAGTGTGGACATCCCCTGATGTGTGGATCTTCACGGCCGATTTGCCCATCGAATGGCCTGGGGAGATGCTCACCAATCGGTTGCTTGCCGAAGGCTGTACCAGGTTTGAAAACCACATCGTCGAAACTCCAGAGAATTAACCATAAAGAAGGTTGAGGTTAAGGTTAAGGTTCAGGCTGAGGTCGGGACAAAAAATTCATACCGCCCTGAGTCCTCTTCGCTCAACCTTAGCCTCAACCTTGACCTTCCTCTGCTGCCCGACTTCCCGATAACGCTGGGGGGCTTTTCAGCATCCTGCTGGTAGAAACCGGACAATTCGTCGATTTTTTCGCCAGCTTACCCTATGCTGGGTCTGGACAGATAAGGACCATGCATGGCTCAGCGGCAGTCTTCAAGCGGATTTATTGCCGGCACAATCACCATCTTGGGACTTGGGCTTGTGTGGGTGACGGTCTCAGCCAATTTCCCTTCGCAAGAAGAATTGTTTTCCGGGGAGATGCCCCCTGAGACTCGCCGGGTACCAGATTCTTCGTCTCCTCCCTCTGCGCCACCCAAGCTGGACTTAACCATTCCCACGTCTCCGCCAATATCTATAGATGCAGTCCAATCCAGGCTGGACAAGGAACGGCCGGACGACTCTCGTGTGGATGCTCCGGCCGTAACAGGGCTGGATTCTTCCACGCTGCAGGCGACCAGGTTGAAGTGTGAAGCGGAGATCGACCAATTGTGCCCGGACGCTTTGGACGGCTCTGCCCGCGCAGGCTGTCTGGACCAGCGTGCGAAACAACTCACGGCGCCCTGTCAAGGCCAGTTGCGTGAACGGTTTGTAAAGTGGAAGGAAGATCGAAGTCGGTTGATCGCGGCTTGCGACGAGGATATCAGTCGGTTTTGTAGAGCCGTCAAAATTGGGAGCGGAGAAATTCTCCAGTGTCTTCAATCACACGGTCAAGAGGTTTCAGATCGATGCTACCAGATTCTTCCAAAAGGCACGGTCTTCTTTAAATAGTCGGACGTGATCTGGCAGGTTGAGGCTGCTGTGATCGTTATGCAGCGAATCGTTTTCTTAGCCGCCCCCATAGGCCTTCTTGGACCTCCTTCCCCAGGGCCACGATGATCACGGTCGTATTGTCGTCGCCCCCGGCAGAGTTTGCCATGGTGATGAGTCGATCCGACATGGTGGCAAGGTCTTCCGATCCACTGAGTAAATGGAGAATATCGTTGGGCTGGACCGCACGGGTGAGTCCGTCTGAGCACAACAACAATAGGTCTCCGGTCTCGACCGGAACCTCCGTCAGTTCCACTTCGACACTGTTCTCGACGCCGAGAGCTCTGGTCACGATGTGTTTGTTGGGAGAGCGCTGGGCTTCTTCTTCCGTGATAAATCCTTTAAGGACCTGTTCGGCAACCCAAGAATGGTCAATGGTGAGGGATTGAATTTCCCCGTTCCGAATCAGGTAGAGTCGGCTGTCTCCAACATGAGCGATGGCAAGGGTGTCTTCATGCACTAGTGCCGCAACTACTGTGGTGCCCATCCCGGCACAGTCAGGCTTCTTCCATGACTCGCGGTGGACGACCTCGTTCGCTGCTCGAATCGCGCTGGCGAGACGGTTGGCAGGAGCAGACATCGTGAAATTGCAGGGGCCAATCAACGGGAGGTCAACATGCCTGGCTGACCCAGCCAGATGCGCGTGAATCGCGTGAACTGCGAGGGCGCCGGCAATTTCACCGGCATTGTTGCCGCCCATGCCGTCACAGATAACATAGAGTCCAAGCTCTGGATCGGCCACAAACCGGTCCTCGTTGTGAGTTCGTTTGAGGCCCGTATCGGATTTGGCGCTATGCGATTGGTCGAAGGCCAGACAGCACCTCCTCAGGCTGCGAGACTCCGCATACAGACCCGGAGCTCGTCCGCAAAGTCTTCCGCGCGCCGATAGCGGTGCGGCAACTCTTTTTGTAACGCGCGATCCACAATCTCCTGCACCCTCGCGGGAAGGTTCGGCCTCAAGGTTTGAATGGCTGGGTGGGGATGATGCGCTATGCTGAACAGCATGGCAGACAGATTGTCGGCCGTGAAGGGCAATTGTCCTGTAAGGAGTTCGAACAGCACGATGCCTAGGGAAAAGACATCCGACCGGCCATCCACTTTTTTCCCTGCAATTTGTTCCGGTGACATGTACGTCGGCGTACCCAGCACGATATTCGTTTCTGTTTTGCTGCTCGAAGCCATCTTTGCAATACCGAAATCCATGACTTTTACGACGCGATCCTTCGTCAGCATGATATTCGCCGGCTTGATGTCGCGATGGACAACGCCTTGTTGATGGGCATAGTCCAAGGCGTCTGCGACAGTAGCCACAGTCAGGAGGACCTCGTTGATCGGCATCAGGTTGGGCTTTCTGGTCCACTGTTTCAAGGGAGTTCCCTCGATGAGTTCCATCGCGATGTATCCTAAATCGTTCTCTTCTCCCGCATCATAAATGGTCACGATGTTGGGGTGGGAGAGACGCCCGGTGGACTCTGCCTCCCGAAAAAACCGTGCTTTAACATCTTGAAGCTTGTCATCGTGATCAATCCGATCAAGTTGCATGGTCTTGATCGCTACGAAACGCTGGATCGTTGGATCTTTTCCCAGGTACACAAGCCCCATGGCACCGCGCCCCAGTTCTTTCAGCACCCTGTAGCGCCCGAGCATGCCGGGAGCGGAGCCCATGTTTGGCGACGCGGCGGTTGGAATCTTCGAATCAGATTGACTGGTTGCCTCTTTTTCATGTTCTTCCTCCTCGCCCTCGGAAAAGGGTTGAATCTTGTGGCGCTGCGCATGGCTAGGCGGGGCAAAGGCTGCCCGGAGTGACCCCTGATGAAGAATCCAGGCTGCTGTGAGCCAGAGACCGGAACCGACGAGGCCGATTGCATAGGTGGAGGCGAACCGAGAAGGCCCTACCAGTTCAATCAGCGGCAGGCCCACGGTCCTGAAAGATTTGTTGGCAAACAGGATAACGATAAGGGTCGTAAACGGAAGGACCAGGTTTTTGAGAAAGCTCGATCCTCGGCCGTTGTCCGGGATTTGTTGATAGGCGGCGAACGCGAAGAACCAGAGGATGGTGAGCGCGAGGAGCTGTGCAGTTAATCGAATAGCATGAGGCCCGCTGAGCTGAAGATAGGGGATCGATAGAGATTGGGCCAAAACCAGACTGCTCAGCAAGGGGCCAATCAAAAGCACAGTCAGGATGGCAAGAGTATAGGGGGCGATCCAAGTCCAGGATTTCGGCATAAGACTCTTTGGAGATGTTTGTGATCGGTTTAAAGTGTAGCGGATGGGGGAGGAGAGTCAACGAATTGGGAGATAATGAGCGTGGTGTTCTCTATACCCGTGAAACGTGGAAACCGGCTGGTTCATCTGGTTTATCTGGTTTATTTGGTTTGTTTGGTTGATTTGGTTGAATGAGGTTAACCAGAGAAACCAGATGAACCAAATAAACCAAATAACCCTCAAACGAGGAGGGCGGCTTCTTTGAGCGGATCAAGCAGCCGCCGGGGAACTTTTAGATCACCACGGCCAATACCGACTTCAATATCCGGTTTGGTGATGCCGTGGAAATCACTTCCGCCAGTTACCAATAAGTCCAACCGCTTGGCCAGATCGAGGTACTCCGTCGTCTGTCGCTTTGTGTGGGTGCTGTAGTGGGCTTCAATGCCGCCGAGGCCGTCGCCTTTCAATGTCGTCAGGAGGGCATTCAGCCCCTCCCCGGATACCTTCGCCCAGGTTGGATGGGCCAACACGGCCACTCCGCCTGCGGCTCTAATCCAGGAGACGGCATCTGCCGGCGTGGGCAGTTCACGCGCCACATAGGCCGGGCGCCCCTCTGACAGATATCGATCGAAGGCGTCCTTGGCAGACGTGACATACTGTTTGTCCATCAAGAGCCTGGCGATATGAGGTCGTCCGACCGAATCCGTGCCCGCCAAGGCCCGCACTTCTTCATAGGTCACGTCCAAGCCAAGTGCGCGCAGCCGTTCAATGATTTGCGGATTGCGGTTATGCCGACTCTCGCGCAAGGCGGCCATGCGTTGATTCAGCTCAGGATCTTGCCAGCGCAAGCAATAACCGAGGATATGAAGTTCGCTATTGCCGACACGGGAACTGATTTCCACCCCGGGAATGATTTCAATTCCCAGCTCAGCTCCGGCCATCATGGCTTCGGGAATACCGGACACAATATCATGGTCCGTGATGGCCAGAGCTGTAACTCCCGCCTTGTGGGCAAGCCGAAGCACTTCTGCCGGCGAGAGGCTACCATCGGAGTGGGTCGTATGTAGATGGAGATCGATGCGACTCATGTGGCCTCGTGTAACAGTCTGCTGGGGCCTGCTTGCTGGGCAACGAGTTGGGCAGTATAGGCAGGTCCTTGCCCATGGCTACCGTTGTGTTCGTCTTCATCGTAGGACAGGACCCGTAGTGTGGATGTGAGCCGAAGCAATTCATTGTGTGCCAGGCAGAATTCCCATCGGCGAGGATGGTGATGGCGCAAGTAGTTGTCGATGATAAAGGTTTCGTAGATCAAAACCCCGTGCGGCTTCAGAGATTCGAGGAGTGCCGGAAACAGTGCGCGATGGAGATAGAAGAACACGGCAATCACGTCATACTCCTGCTTCGGGAATTCCGGCCGTTCGTCAGTTGCTCGTTCAAGGTCAACGGTTCGGGCAGTGAGATTTGGAAGGTTCCGTTGCTTTGCCGTGGCAGCAAGGTGGACCATGGCCGCTTCATCGCGGTCTATCGCATCGACGTGAAACCCTTGAGCAGCAAGATAGAGCGCGTTGCGTCCAGCTCCGGCCGCGACATCAAGCGCCTTGCCTTTGGGTAGGCGATGGAGTTGCTGAACAAGAAACCGGGCCGGGGTTGGTCCCGCATCATGAATATGGTGAAGCAGGCGCGATCGTTCGAGTTGCACACCTACCGAGCCGGTGACATGCTTCAGGGGTGGCTCAAGTTTCCGCAGCCAGATCTTTGCCCATTCAACGGGGAACTCCGAAAAGAGCATCGCGAGGAGCCGCTCGGCGAATGTTTCCAGCAGGGCGCAGTTCTGCGTCGCTCCGACCGCGAGGACTCGATCTGCGACCTGCGCATAGTCGACCGCACTGTGGATGTCATCCGAAGCCGCAGCTGGTTCGGTCTGACAGGTCAGCTCAAGATCCACCGCTAATGGTTGCGGCCGCCTGCGCTCCTCTGAGGTGACACCGCAGCGCCCTTGAAACTCCAGTCGCTCTATGATGATCTTTCCAGCCATGGGGGCATTCTCAGTGATTGGATTTCCGGCTGTCAACCTATCGTTAGCGGGGTATTAGAGGGGATCAGGGGGAAAGCGGCCAAGCTTACTCGTTCTTTCCACAGGAATGGCACCCCTGCTGACCCTCCTGCGGCCGTCGAACGAGCACATTCTGATCGTGCGCGTTCCGGGAGCAAGGGGTCAGCAGGGGTGCTATTCCAGACTCCTTCCCGTATGGCCGCTTCCGGGATGAGCCCAATGGTTGCAAGAGCATGGCCTATCGGAGGATCGAGTTTTTTGCGAGGACGTGCTAAATATAAAATTCGGTCTGTGATTCAATTTGGATTGCGAGAGGATGCGACGAGCCTATGGACCGGATTGAAACAAACTATCGAGCCCTTCTGGCTGTGGCGGTGGTGCTCAATTCTCAGCGGGAGATGAATAGCCTGTGGGAAGCGATTACGGCCGAGATTACGAAGGTCGTCCCCTGGGCACGGTGTACGGTTACGCTTTATGACTCGGAGGTTGATGGGTTCAGGTTTTATGTTGTTGCCACGACGATGGCGCAGGTGGTGCTCCAACGCGATGCGGTGATTCCACGCGTCGGAAGTGGGATGGGATGGGCCTACGATCACAAAGCTGTCCACTGTCGTCCGGAGCTGAAACAGGTGCAAGTCTTCCCCGAAGACCAGATGTATGTGCAAGAAGGTCTTGGAAGAATCATCAATCTCCCTCTACTCGTGGGAGACAAGTGTTTGGGAATTCTGAATATCGGCAGCATCGAGTCCGGAGTGCCTGACCCGGGAGCCCTCGAGTTCTTGACGCAAGTCGCCATGCAAATCGCTTATGCGATCGATCATGTCCAGGCCTACGAACAGATTGATCGACTGCGAAACCAGCTGGCCAAAGAAAACGTCTACCTGATCGAAGAACTGAAACTCAAAAAGAACAGCGACTCTTTGATAGGGAAGAGCCTTGTCTTTCAGAATGTGATCGCTCTGGCTCGAGAGGTAGCGCCGACTCCAACCACCGTGCTCATTATGGGTGAAACGGGCACCGGTAAGGAACTGATTGCGCAAGCGATCCATGATTGGAGTCCGCGGCATCGAAAACCGTTGGTGCGGGTGAACTGTGCTGCTTTCCCGGCCGGGCTCGTCGAAAGCGAACTCTTCGGCCATGAGCGAGGCGCATTCACCGGGGCGGACCGAACCCGGGAAGGCCGGTTTGAACTGGCACATGGTGGCACGCTGTTCTTGGATGAAATCGGTGAAATGCCGTTAGAGACACAGGCGAAGCTCTTACGTGTCTTGCAGGATGGCATGGTAGACCGCCTGGGGGGAAAACAGCCCGTTCGGGTCGATGTTCGGGTGATTGCTGCCACCAATAGTGACTTACCTGCTGCCGTCAAGGAAGGGACATTTCGCGCCGATCTTTTTTATCGGCTGAATGTTTTTCCCCTCCTCTTGCCTCCACTCAGGGACCGCTCGGAGGATATCCCCGAATTGGCTCGGCATTTCCTGAAGCAGTACTGTTTGAAATTCAACCGTTTGTGCAAGGACATCGATCAGGAGTCCCTAGAGAGGTTGATGCGATATGCCTGGCCCGGCAATGTCCGTGAACTGGAAAATGTGATCGAACGAGCGCTGATCCTCTCCCGTGGGTCTATATTACGAGTCGATGAACAGGTCTTAGGGTCACGGGCTTCCTCCATCGCTGCCTCGCCACCGGTCGACCTCAAAGAAGTTGAACGCCGACATATACTGCAAACTCTCACATTGACGGATTGGCATATCGAAGGTCCCTCTGGGGCGGCTGCACGCTTGGGGATCCCTCCTAGCACGTTGCGCAGCCGAATGAAGCAGTTTGGGATGAAGCGGCCTCCCTCCAGCTGAAAAGATATAGCTCCTCCCTTCCCGCAGGATCTCCACACTATACTCATGAGTTGTTCTAGCCCACGATGATTCGTGGGCACCCACGCGACTGATCGTGGGCGACGGGATGGTCCTATGGTTTGTTTTGAAAGATAAAGCAAAGTAATAACTAAATATCAATGGCTTATGATTTTATATTGAGACGAGATAAGTCGGCACGCGGTTTGCTGTACATGAGTTCAGCATGTACGACTCACTCATTACCAGGGTTGGGTCCGGATGCTAAGTCCCTCAGGGAGGAGGAACATCATGACGACTGTTGCTCTGATCAATGGAATGGTATCCGCGGGAATTTCGATCGCAGTTTTGGTCGGAGTCTTGGCGATGGGCATGGGAATGGCAGCAGGGAAGTAACCTGGAATCAGGTTCGCCCCGCTCCTTCACCATGCGCTGCCCTGATACGCGGTGGAAACGATTGGATTGTAAGACCCGACCCCGTTGCGCTTCATGAATAGCGCGTGATTATAGCCTCCAAGACATAGTTCTCATACTAGACAGCCAGCCCTCTTGGGCTGGCTGTTGTGTTTTCTCCCTCACGGCAAATCTGTTGATGCCGTTCATGTCTGCTGGGTTAACCCCATCCGGGACGGGAGTGTGGGAAGGTGGAAGAGGCTCAGTTGTGAACCGATCGGATTTGGAGAGGGATATCAGGAGTTCATGGTCTATAGAGTCGATCTCACCCCGTGATGTGTCCCAACCTGTGAGTTGTTCTTGGAGATGATTTGGGAATGAGACAGATCGGAAGTCGGCAGAGTCTCTAAGTCTCTTCCCAGCAGCAGTCGGCCCAGGATCACTGTCGTACCAATGAATAGACTACTATCTAACCACGCGGCTACAGTCTGTGCTCCGAGCAAGACGCTAGTCGAATTGAGGAGCCAGACTCCCAAGCTAAGAGCCACAAGATACGAGAGCTGTGTGGTTTCAGCAACCCGGAGAGCGATCGCCACTCCAACTGCACCAGTGAGCAACGCGAGGATTGGAAAGGCTACGTGATTGGTCTGTGGCGTGATTCCGTTGAAGGCCAGCAGCAGTCCAGACACAAAGGTGACTCCATACACAATGGCTATCCCCTGCATGACCGCTCGCCACTGGATAGGCTGTTTCCTCTCCGTCATACTGCGTAGAGTACGATCCCCAATAAAGAACCGCAATCCTACGTATGGGGGGAAGAGGGGAGGGGGATGGAGGCTGATGATCTTCTGTGCTCGCGCAACGCGCGGTCGCGGACTCCCCTCGTTGGACGCCCGCAGTAGAAGATCAATCAGCCCCCATCCCTAAGAATAACGAGCGAGCTTGGAAGGAAGGGGTGAGGAGTAGCCCACTGCCCTTTGTGCTCGCGGAACGCGCACGATCAGAATGTGCTCGTTCGACGCGCGCAATAGAAGATCCATCAGCTCCCATCCCTGAAGAGAATACTAGCGAGCTTGGAGGGATTATCTGTGACCTTGTTCGACGGCCGCAGTCAGGTCTGATACGGGTACCGTTCCAAACAAGGGCAAACGAGCAAACCTGGAGGGAATAGTTATGTCGCTCCATGCGCGCAGTAAAAGCCAACCTGGCCACATCCCTAGAAGAAGGGGGAGAATGCCTGCCTAATCCGGTAGTAGAGAGCCAGGTGATAAACCGGCAGGCAGCTCCACTCTGTGCTGTTTTGGGATATGTGGCGGTGATGAAGCAGTCCGGGATCGCGAGTTATGTGGCCATGATTTGGACGTGAGCCGCATAGCCCAATCGCTTGAGCAATTGTTCACAGTCGTCCCATGTCAAACCGAAGGCACGGACGTCGGCCACGCCGAGGCGTGCCACGACATCGCGGATAGCGGTGAAATGTTGGGTGTCAAATTCCCCCTCCATCATGGCGGACTCAGCCCAGGCGACGAGGTCGGCCAGTGACAGATCATGCTGGAGATACGCTGCCAGTTTGTCAGCAACCATCTGGTGAGTGATGACTTCTTTCATGACGTGACCTTTTGGTGTCCCTGGTCTACCGGGTATTTGTGATGGATTTCAACAAGCTTGCCGGTGTCGTTGTAAATCTCCTGATAAAATCACACCGTTACCTCGTTGGCGTCAACCTCTTTCACGTACCGAGCCTTCTAGCCTTGCTTGCCCAACACATCGAACCAATACCGCCGTCCCCCGGTAGGGAGAATGTCCCAACTGGAGAACTTTCGCTCATTCTGTTCACGTGTGCCCACTAGTCCTGCTTGGCTCTAATAAATCAACACCTTGGCCAAGCCTTATAGCAGGTCTCCATGAAATTTCCCACAACCTCTGTGAGAGCGCAGGATCTGCGGGGTACAGGAGGGTAGAAGCCGATGCTTTAGGGACAAGGGAGCGAATGGCTGATAGCTGATGGCGTATAGCGGGAGCAAAGCATGTAAGGCTTATAGATGTTGGATCGCAACACCTAACACAGCGCGTGGGGGAAGCGGGTCGGCCCTCGTGTCTCCCGGGGCGACCCTTCCGGGCGTGACCTCGTGGAATCCTTCCGGAATTCCCGCGGCCGCGATCATACGATCGCGGTGCCGTCAGTTCCGGCTTTCCACTTCGGTCACGCCTTGGTGGGTCCCCGCCCCTCCGACAACGGGTGCCGACCCGCTCCCCCCTCGCACCGGAAAGGAACTGCTTACGATACGATCACCGGGATTGTTTTAGGAAAGGGTCGGTGAGTTATCCGTACAGACCTTGCTCGTTCAGGCTGCTAAAGGGTTGTCCAGGTACAAGGTCAAGCAACGACCCCACCTCTTTCTCGTGTTTCTGCGCTTTCGTTGTTGAAAGTATTTCGCAGGGAGTTCAAAATATGAGGTCACTGGTACCATGCCATTCTAATTTCACGAATGTTACGCTTAGCCATCTTGCAGGCTTCTTTACCGGTTCTAGAATCTGCCACTGGACCGTTTCCAACACCATGGCATCAGTACTGTGCAAAATTTCGTGAAAGTGAATTGCCGTTTC
This sequence comes from Nitrospirota bacterium, assembly GCA_016219645.1. NCBI lineage: Bacteria > Pseudomonadati > Nitrospirota > Nitrospirota bacterium. The sequence goes on along the minus strand of JACRLR010000053.1, from coordinate 570 downwards.
CTAAGCCGATGATTCGACAAGCAATTGCTGAGGAATTACAGGAATGTCATGACGAGACACTCCAAGCCAAGCTAGGAAGACTCTATCTCATCCTTGAGAATTTCCTGCCAGATGAACAAGTTGTACAATATGACAAACTTAGAGAATTTGGGGACGAAGCTTCTAGAGACATGCAAGCAGGTAAACCTGGGCTCGAAATACTCAGTCCGCTTGCGCATATTCAGTACGACCAGACAATCGATACGAACATATTAGAGGGGATGAAAAATCGATTGGAGGAACTTGAAGTATTTAAGGAGATTGCCGCAAAGAACGTGAGAAGCGAGAACCGCTGAACTGTTTCCCTCGTCTTTCCAAAACCCCATTTCGCTGCACCCTGACCGGAAACCTCGCTTTGAACAGAACGTATCAGTAAAACAATAAAGGTTCCTGTGCGGGTTCAAGATCCTAGTGCAACACCTGTATCCTGGGAATTCCAGGAGCGAAGGAGTTGCACATGGGACAATATCAACGGTTAACCCTGATGGAGCGTGAAGAACTCAGTCGTATGTTGGCCGCCGGGTATAGTCT